>JACDDR010000091.1:10585-16762 GCA_013816895.1 Bacteroidota bacterium | reverse complement strand
CAATATCCATAAGATGCTCATGTTCTATTTTGCTTAATTCAATTTTATATTTTATCATATTTTTTTATGACAAAGATATAATATTTATACGACAATATCAAGTTGACATGACACTAGGTACCCGCTACAAAATCGTCAATTGTAAATCTATAAATTATAAATCGGTTTACTTCTTCCTCATAAAATCCTTAAACGAAATTCCTTTACGGATAGAGTCTGTATAAATATAATCGTGCATGATATTGGTCCACTGCTGAGGTGTGTACCCGGTATAAAACAATGATGGTTCAATAATTTTTCCGAAATGAATTTTAATGGTATTGCCTTTCTGATTAAACATTTCGTTCGGTAAATAAAGCATTTCAATATTCGCTTTAATTCCAATTCGTTTTCTCCACCGCGCAAAATTGTAAAAAAAACTGGAATTATGGCCCTCAATAAATACGGGCACAATTGCCTTGTTATATTTTATGGATTTATTAATAAAACTTTTGTTCCATTCAAGATCACGAATTCCTTCAGGTAATTTACGGCTTACCAGGCCTGCCGGAAATACAAGAATGGCAGCTTCCGTGGCGTAAACCTGTTCAATCATTTGCAAACTGTCCCTGTTTTTTCCGCCAACTTTATTAACGCCCACAAAAAGATCTCCGAAATTTTTCAGGTTTTTTAAAATGTCGTTCACGATAAAACGCACATCCGTTCTCTGCTGGCCAACCGCCTGTATCAGGGCCATACCATCCAGTCCGCCCAGAGGATGATTGGCGGCAACAATTATCCCCCCGGTTTTTGGAATATTTTCCAATCCGTGAACCTCTACCTTAACTTTAAAATATTTAAGAACTTCAGAATTATATTCCAACCCATGAAAGGGTTTAAGAAAATTCATTGCAGCGTTAATGTCATCTTCACGCAACTTTCGTTTCAACCACGATATAGCAAATCCTGGCAAAAATTTATAAGCTTTTTTTGCCTTTTCTTTTAAAACTTTATCTACGTCAATAAATTTTTCCGAAGTCATTTGGGGTCGGCTCAAAAATACCCCAAAATTGTTAATATCCTAAAGGAAAATTTCCGACTTATCAGTCCTCACTTTTTCCTCTGATTTCTTTTAAAGCGCCCGCCGTTTCAGCCTTTCGTGCTCTTTTGGCCAACTCTTCTATCTCTAAAACCGTTCATTTTGAGCTTGTTAACAAATCTGATTTTTCAACAAAAGTGGTAAAAAGTGGGTTGTAGTGGTATAAAGTGGTAAAATTATGCTTATTTTTGCTCAACTCAATTAAAACCAGTAATGACAAGCCTTATAGGGGAATATGATTGCAAAGTGGACGCTAAAGGGCGTTTCATGTTTCCGATCGACCTTAGGAAGCAGCTTGATTCATTATTCGAAAACGGGTTTGTGATAAACCGGAATCTTCACCAAAAATGCCTGGTACTCTATCCTATCAACGAGTGGGAAAAGCTCAACAAGAAATTGGCAAAGTTGAATCGTCTCATTAAGGCCAACGATGTTTTCGTGCGGAAATTTACAGGTGGCGCTACAAATGCTGAGCCCGATTCAACCGGACGTTTGTTATTACCAAAAGCGTTAACGGACTATGCGGACATTAAAACCGATCTGAAAGTTCTCGGGAGCAACAACGTAATTGAGCTCTGGGATAAAAAAATGTATGAAGACTTCCTGAACCAGGATGTAAATATTGAAAAACTTGCCGAAGATGTATTAGGGGGATTGAACTTTAACGACGGTGAAAATGAGTAATGTGTATCACACATCCGTTCTTTTACAAGCTTGTATTGATAACCTTAACATTAAACCCGACGGCGTTTACGTGGATTTGACTTTCGGAGGTGGCGGACATTCGGCACACATTCTGAAGCAACTGAACGAGAAAGGAAAACTGTTTGCCTTTGATCAGGATGCGGATGCGAAAAAAAATATTCTGAATGATAAGCGTTTTACTTTGATACCGCAAAACTTCAGATTTCTTAAAAATTATCTAAGGTTGTATGGGGTAACTAAAGTTAATGGTATTCTCGGCGACCTTGGAGTATCCTCGCACCAGTTTGATGAAGCCGAGCGTGGTTTTTCAATAAGGTTTGAAGCCGACCTGGATATGCGCATGAACCGTGAAAGTACGGTGACCGCGAAAAAGATCATTAACGAATATCCAGAGCAGAAGCTGATTGATCTTTTCAGAAACTACGGCGAGCTGTTGAACGCGGGAATGCTAACGAAGCTGATTGTAGCGGCGAGGAATGAAAAACCGATAAACACTACCGAAGAATTAAAAGAAGTAATTAAAACTGCGACACCAAAATTTGAAGGACATAAGTATCTGGCCAAGGTGTTCCAGTCGTTACGAATAGAGGTTAACCAGGAGATTGATGCGTTGAAAGAATGTTTAACACAGTGTGTGGATTTACTCGAGAAGGATGGAAGACTGGTAGTGATTTCGTATCACAGTCTTGAAGACCGCTTGGTGAAAAACATCATTCGCTCAGGTAATGTGGAAGGAAACGAAGTAAGAGATGTGATCTACGGAACAACCAAAAAAGTATTTAAGAATCTTACCTCAAAACCAATTTTACCAGTAGAGGAAGAAATAAAAATCAATACAAGAGCAAGAAGCGCGAAGTTGAGAGTAGGAATTAAATTATAGAAACAAAACCCTGTCAGTTCGAGCGCCCGTCCGAACGGATTTTTCATCCGGGCGGGCAGACGAGAAACAAGAAATAAAAAACAAGAAGCACGATACATCAGGAATGGCCAACAAATACAGGGAAATAGAGAAGAACGACATTGAAGAAGCAGTTATTGAAAAAGTAGCTGCGCAAACTTCTCCGGCTTCACGACCTTCTAAATCCCGTAAAAAAGGAGTTCTTGCCAAAGGTCTTTCATCTGTTTTCAGCGGAACTTTTTTATCGAGCGACAGAGCTCTGAGGCATTTGCCCTTTCTTCTTTTCCTGGGACTGATCGCGGTTTTTTACATCGCTAACGGATATTATGCTGATGATATGATCCGCAAAGAGAATAGGCTTAAGCAGGAAAACAAAGAAAAAAGATCAGAATATATTTCTGTAACCAGTGAACTGATGTTTGCCAGTAAACAAAGTGAAGTTGCAAAAGCCGCAGAGTCGATAGGCTTAAAGGAACCGATTGTACCTCCTACAAAAATAGAAGTTGACAGCGCACAGCTTTTCAAAGATAAAAATAGTGGAAAATAAAAAGCAAATATTAACCCGCAGTTACATTGTTTACGTTTGCATGTGCGTGTTCGCCATCAGCATTCTTTACAGGATCTGCGTCATCCAGTTTTCAGAAGGGAAGGAATGGAAAGCAAAGGCCGATGCTTTTACTACAAGTCTTGTTTCCATTGATGCGGTGAGGGGAAATATTTTTGATGTAAATGGCGCCTTGCTTGCAACCAGTCTTCCTTACTATGAAGTGTCGGTTGATATTTGCGCGCCGGGCATCGATGAAAAAGTATTCAAAGAAAAACGTGATTCACTGGCCGCCAAGCTTAGTACTTTGTTCGGCGACAAAACTGAAAGAGAGTATTCAAAGATTTTAAACAAAGCTCGTAAGGACAAAGACCGTTTTGTAATTCTTCAGCGAAATGTTTCCTATAAGGATCTTCAAACACTTAAAACGTTTCCAATTTTCAACAGAGCTAAACGCGGCGGACTCATCACTCTGCAAACAAACCGGAGGGAACGTCCTTTTCAATTGCTGGCAGCGCGTACTATCGGTATGTCGCGCCCGGGTATAAAGCCGGTGGGGCTTGAAGGCGCTTTTGATTCTATCTTAAAAGGCGAAAGCGGAAAGCGTTTGATGCAGAAAATTGCAGGTGATGTATGGCGTCCTGTTAACGATGAGAATGAATTAGAAACCAAAGATGGCAATGATCTTTACACAACGTTGGATATTAACATTCAGGATGTGGCGGAAAACGCGCTCATGAAAGCCCTTATAAAAAATCAGGCGTCTCATGGTTGCGTAGTGCTAATGGAAGTTAAGACCGGCGCAATCAAAGCCATCGCCAACTTAAAACGTGTGAAAGGTGACTCAGCCTCTTACACTGAAAATTTTAATTACGCCATCGGATATCCGAGCGAGCCGGGATCAACATTTAAACTCGCATCTTTTTTAACCCTGCTTGATAATTACGATATCAGTCTTGACGAAAAAGTAAATGTTGGAAACGGCGAATGCATGTATTTCGATCGTAAAATGAAAGATTCACATGCGCCGAAAAATTCTATCATGACCGCGCAGGAAATTTTTGAAAACTCATCCAATGTAGGAACCAGCAAGCTTGTAACGAAATATTTTTCTAAAGATCCTAAAGCATATATCGATAAGCTAAGGTCATTTCATCTTCATGAAAAACTAGGACTGTCAATTCCTGGCGAAGGAGTTCCAAGAATCAAACAAACAAAAGACAAAGACTGGTATGGAACATCGTTACCATGGATCAGTATTGGATACGAAAGCAACGTAACACCATTGCAAACGCTAACGCTTTATAACGCAATTGCAAACAACGGAACAATGGTAAAGCCCATGTTTGTAAAAGAAATTAAACGCAACGGAAATACGGTCAAGAAGTTTAATCCTGAGATCATAGCCGATAAAATTGTAAAGCCTTCAACCATTGTTAAAGCAAAACAATTAATGGAAGGTGTTGTAAAAAACGGTTCCGGAAAAGGAATAAACATTACCGCTTTTAAAGTTGGAGGAAAAACAGGTACCGCGCAAATTCTCAAAAACGGAAATTACAAAGACGAAGGGTTCTCTTCTTACCAGGCAACCTTTGTCGGATATTTTCCGGCCGACCGCCCTTTATATTCATGTATAGTAGTAGTATATGAACCATCCAAAGGAAATTATTATGGTGGACTTGTAGCAGCGCCGGTATTCAAGGAAGTAGCAGAAAAAGTTTATTCAAGCAGCGTTGATTTTATAAAGCCGGTGAATCTTAAAAAAGATATGCTTACTAAATCACCGGAAGTGATTGCCACAAAATCGGAGGAATTAAGCGGACTTGCCAAAGCATTTTCACTGCCGGTTAACAAAACAGATTCCGATAAATATGTGAGTCAGAACCGCAAGGATACTACCCGAATCGCATTACAGGAAATCTCAATTGAATCGCAGCTTAAAAAAGGCGTAATGCCAAATTTAACTGGCTTATCCGCTAAAGATGCATTGTACCTGCTCGAAAATCACGGTATGTACGTTAGGATACTCGGTTTCGGAAGTGTAAAAAAACAAAGCATTGAGGCCGGACAAAAAGTGGGTAAGGGGAATAAAATAACTCTTACACTAAGCTAATTAAGAATGAAACTGTTAAGCGATATATTATATAAAGTAAAACTGGAAGAGATTGTTGGCTCAACGCACATGGCCATTTCTTCTGTTACTTTCGATTCACGCACGGTTAAAAAAGATTCTCTTTTCGTTGCTACCGTTGGAACTAATTCTGATGGTCACGCTTTTATTGCGACGGCAATTGAAAGTGGCGCTATTGCCATAGTATGCGAAGTGTTGCCGGAAGAAAAAAACGAATCCGTTACCTATGTTAAGGTTACAGATTCCTCTTTAGCGCTCGGGATCATTGCTTGTAATTATTTCGATAATCCTTCTGAAAAACTTAAACTGGTTGGCATCACAGGTACGAATGGTAAGACCACTACGGTTACTTTATTATTCAATCTTTTCCGCTCCTTAGGGTATTCGGTTGGTTTATTATCCACAGTACAAAATAAAATCAATAACACCGTCGTTCCTTCCACACACACAACTCCCGATGCACTCGCTCTTAATGAATTGTTAAGTCAAATGGTAGAACAGGGTTGTGAATTTGCGTTCATGGAAGTCAGTTCGCATGCGGTCGTTCAGAACAGGATCGCAGGGATTAGTTTTACCGGAGGTGTTTTCAGCAACATCACTCATGATCACCTCGATTATCACAAAACATTTTCGGAATACATCAAAGCAAAAAAAACGTTTTTCGATCTCCTTCCAAATACTGCTTTCGCCTTATCTAACCGCGATGATAAAAACGGTGCGGTGATGCTTCAAAATACAAAGGCGGAAACATTTACGTATGGTTTAAGAAACGTTGCGGATTACAAATGCAAGATCGTTGAAAATCATCTGAATGGTTTGTT
>JACDDR010000091.1:0-10575 GCA_013816895.1 Bacteroidota bacterium | reverse complement strand
GTTTGTTGCTGAATATTGACGGGCAGGAAGTTTGGGTGAAACTCATCGGTACTTTTAATGCTTATAATGTTTTAGCTGTATATGCTACAGCAATTTTGCTTAAGCAGGATAAAACCAATGTTCTCACTGCTCTCAGTAATCTTAATTCTGTTGAGGGAAGGTTCCAATATTTTAAATCGGCTAACGGAGTTATTGGTATAGTTGATTATGCGCATACTCCTGATGCTTTAAAAAATGTTCTTGAAACAATAAAAGATATCAGGACAGGTAACGAACAGGTGATAACGCTTGTTGGTTGTGGCGGCGACAGGGATACGACCAAGCGTCCGGTGATGGCGGCCATTGCATGCGAGTATAGCAACAAAGTAATACTTACTTCGGATAATCCGCGCAGCGAAGATCCCGAAGATATTTTGAATCAGATGCAAAAAGGGATCAGTCCTGTTGATGTAAAAAAAACGCTGCGTATTACCGATAGAAAAGAAGCTATTAAAACAGCCTTGAGTTTAAGTAACAGCGGTGATATAATTCTTGTTGCGGGCAAGGGACATGAGAAATACCAGGAGATAAAAGGCGTTAAACACCCTTTCGATGATTTTGAAATTTTAAAGGAAACATTTAAAACACTGGGGATCTGATGTTATATTATTTATTCCAATATTTAGATAGAGCGTTCGACTTCCCGGGAGCCGGGGTGTTCCAGTACATTTCCTTTCGCGCGGCAATGGCCCTGATTTTTTCACTGATGATCTCCCTGGTGTTTGGCAAAAAGATTATTGAATTTATCCGCCGGAAACAAATTGGTGAAACGGTCCGCGAATTAGGTCTTGATGGTCAGAAACAAAAAAGCGGAACGCCAACAATGGGCGGGTTAATTATTATCGCTGCCATTATCGTTCCCACTCTCTTATTTGCGAAAGTTCTGAATGTATACATCGTATTGATGTTGGTCTCAACGATTTGGTTGGGTGGCATTGGTTTCCTGGATGATTACATAAAAGTTTTCAAAAAAAATAAGGACGGTCTGAAAGGAAAATTCAAAGTTATTGGCCAGGTTGGAATTGGATTGATTGTTGGTTCGGTATTATATTTCCATCCGGATGTTGTAATTAAAGACCGAATTGAATCTACTTCACGGGACATTGGAACCATTTCAATTCCCGGCGAAAAGAAATTAAGCAGCCCAAAGTATGCTGAAGTTCCGGTTAAGACTTTACGCACAACAATTCCTTTTTTGAAAAATAACGAACTGGATTATGGTAAGGCAGTTTCATGGCTCTGCGATGATTGCATGAAATACGGTTGGATCATTTTTATTCCAATGGTTATTCTTATAGTAACTGCAGTTTCAAACGGAGCAAATATTACCGATGGGATTGATGGACTGGCAGCCGGTACCAGTGCGATCATTGGCGTGGTTTTAGGTATTCTCGCTTACGTATCGGGTAACTACATTTTTGCCGACTACCTGAATATTATGTACATCCCTTATTCGGGAGAGCTCGTGGTATTTATTGCGGCATTTGTTGGCGCTTGCATCGGTTTTCTTTGGTACAACGCGTATCCCGCGCAGGTTTTTATGGGCGACACCGGCAGCCTTGCTATTGGCGGTATCATAGCGGTTTTTGCGATCGCTATCCGCAAAGAATTACTGATCCCGATCCTGTGCGGCGTGTTCCTGGTAGAAAATGTGTCGGTTATTCTGCAGGTGGTTTATTTTAAATACCAGAAAAAAAGACGCGGACTTGAATTCGCTCAGGCGAACCGTTTATTTAAAATGGCACCGCTTCATCATCATTACCAGAAAGTAGGTTTCCACGAGTCGAAAATTGTAATGCGCTTTTTTATTATTGGGATCGCATTGGGAGTGCTCACGTTTGTAACACTCAAACTACGCTAATGAACAATCGCATCGTGATATTGGGCAGCGGCGAGAGCGGAGTGGGTAGCGCTGTGCTGGCGAAGCAAAAAGGGTTTGAGGTTTTTGTAAGCGATAAAAGTTGGATAAAGGAAAAATATAAAACACAATTAATAGAAGAAAATATTTTGTTTGAAGAGGGAGTACATACTGAAGAAAAAATTCTGAACGCCAGGGAGGTGATCAAGAGCCCCGGTATTCCAGATAAGGCAGATGTAGTTCAAAAACTCAGGGCGAAAAATATTCCTGTGATTTCCGAAATCGAATTTGCTGGAAGATATACCAATGCAAAAAAGATATGTATTACCGGATCAAATGGTAAAACAACTACAACCCTTCTCACTTATCATATTCTTAAGAAGGCAGGATATAACGTTGGCCTGGGCGGAAACGTAGGAAAAAGTTTTGCCATGCAGGTCGCCCGTGAAAATTTTGACTACTACGTTCTCGAACTCAGCAGTTTTCAGCTGGATGGAATGTTTGATTTTACTGCAGATATAGCTGTTCTCCTGAATATTACGCCCGATCATTTAGACAGGTATGATTATAAATTTGAAAATTATGTAGCATCCAAATTCAGAATAACCAACAACCAAAGTAGCCAGAATTTTTTTGTGTACTGCGCAGACGATGAAGTCATAACCACCTTCATGCAGCAACATAAAATTAATTCCACGCTCATCCCTTTCAGCATCAAAAAACCGATTGATGGTGATGGGGCTTTTTTAACCGAGAACCAAATAACCCTTAATTATAAACCAAACCAAAACCAACCCTTAACTATGACAATTGAACAACTCGCCCTCCAGGGCAAACACAATGTTTACAACAGCATGGCAGCATCTTTAGCTTCACGCATTGTTGATGTACGTAAAGAAATTATACGCGAAAGTCTCCAGGATTTTCAAAACATTGAGCACCGCCTTGAATTTGTTGCTTCTATCAATGGAATTGAATTCATTAACGATTCAAAAGCAACCAATATAAACTCTACATGGTATGCGCTTGAAAGCATGCAAAAACCTGTTGTTTGGATTTGCGGCGGCCAGGATAAAGGAAACGATTACAATGAACTGAGCGAACTTGTAAAAGCTAAAGTAAAAGCGATTATTTGCTTAGGAAAGGACAACCAAAAAATTGTTGAAGCTTTCAAAGGTCTTGTAGACGTTATTGTTGAAACGGATAATGCTTCTGATGCTGTTGCTGCTTCTTACAAGATCGGCAAAAAAGGCGATGTTGTTTTATTGTCGCCTGCCTGTGCAAGTTTCGATCTTTTTCAGAATTACGAAGACCGCGGTATGCAGTTCAAGGGTGCAGTGCGTTCTCTGTAATCCGTTTAATTTATGAGTTATATTTTTTACTATGAAGTTATTTAGCTATTTAAAAGGCGATAAGGTGATATGGGCAATAATGTTTTTATTGTCTTTACTCTCTATTCTTGTAGTGTATAGCGCTGTAGTAACTTTGGCTCATAAATTCAAACAGGGAAATACCGAGTATTACCTGATCAAGCAATTAATTTTTATTGCTCTTGGTTTTGGAATTTCTTACGCGGTACATAAGCTGAAATATACCATATTCAGTAAGGTTGCGCAAATCGGTTTTTTTGTTTCGATTCCGCTTTTAATTTACACTTTGTTAAAAGGAGTAAGCGCGGGCGACGCGTCAAGGTGGATAGAGATACCCGGGCTAAAACTAACGTTTCAGTCCTCCGATCTTGCCAAGCTGATGCTGATAATTTATGTAGCGCGGGTTCTCACGATAAAGGGAAAAGAGCTGATCGATTTTAAATCTGTATTCAAACATCTTTTAATTCCAATCGGGATCATTTGCATGCTGATACTACCGGCAAACTTCTCAACCGCTGCTATTTTATTTTTCAATTGTTTATTGCTGATGTTTTTAGGGGGCATCAACACTAAAATAATTCTGAAAATTTTCGGAATGTGTGTTCTCACCGGCGTGCTGTTCTTTTCATTGGTTTGGTTTGCACCTGGCGCAATTCCTGGCGGACGTGGTCCCACCTGGAAATCACGCATTGAGAATTTCAGTAACGGCGATTCAAAAAGTAATTACCAGAGCGAGCAGGCAAAAATTGCTATCGCAACGGGCGGTGTAATAGGCAAAGGTCCGGGTAACAGCACTCAACGTGCTTTTTTACCGCAGGCTTCTTCCGATTTTATATACGCGATCCTGATAGAAGAATACGGTTTGATCACCGGATTTTTCATCCTGTTTCTATATATGATCCTCTTATACCGTGGAGTAAAAATATTGCGTGATAATGATAAGCCTTTTGGGGGATTTGTGGCCATTGGTTTATCCTTCAGTCTGGTATTTCAGGCACTGGTGAATATGGCGGTGGCCGTTAATTTGTTCCCGGTAACCGGACAGCCGCTCCCATTGTTAAGCAGTGGAGGAACATCCATGATGTTTACGATGATTTCGCTGGGAATTATTTTGAGTATCAGTAAAAGCATAGAAGATAGAACCGAAGAAAAACTTGAAACAGCTTAAGATCATATTAAGTGGTGGAGGTACAGGCGGACATATTTTTCCGGCAGTAGCCATCGCGAACGAAATAAAAAAAATCGTTCCTGATTCCGACATACTTTTTGTTGGTGCCTTGGGAAAAATGGAAATGGAAAAAATTCCTGCCGCAGGTTATAAAATAATTGGCGTGCCCATTGCCGGTTTGCAACGGAAATTCACGCTATCCAATTTTAAATTACCGTTCCTCGTTGTTGCCAGTCTGCTTAAAACAAAAAAAATAATTAATGAGTTTAAGCCTGACGTTGTAGTAGGAACCGGTGGCTTTGCCAGTGGACCTGTACTGAGGGCCGCTAATAACAAAGGCGTTCCTACACTTATACAGGAACAAAATTCGTATGCAGGAATTACCAATAAGATTCTCTCCAAAAAAGCGCAAAAAATTTGTGTGGCTTATGAAGGCATGGAGCGCTTCTTCCCGAAAGAAAAAATTATTCTGACAGGAAACCCTGTTCGTCAGGATGTAATACAGGTGAGCGAAAAGAAAAATGAGGGGCTGAAGTTTTTTAAACTGGATCCAAAAAAGCAAACCATTCTGGTAATTGGCGGAAGTTTGGGCGCACGTACTATTAACGAATCGATTGCGGGGGGGCTTCTGGAGCTTGAAAAAAGGAATATCCAGTTGATCTGGCAAACCGGTAAGACTTACTACGACAGCGCAAAAAGTCTTACGAGGAAGTATGCCGACCGGAATATATTCTCCTTTGATTTTATTTCGAGGATGGACCTTGCCTACGCTGTTGCGGATATTGTTATTTCAAGGGCGGGAGCCAGTTCGATTTCTGAACTCTGTAATATAGGAATGCCGTGTGTCCTGGTACCATCTCCTAATGTTGCGGAAGATCACCAGACAAAAAATGCAATGGCTCTTGTAAATAAAAATGCTGCTTTGCTTGTAAAGGATAATGAGGCTGACGTTTCACTCATAAAGGTTGCATTGGATCTATTAAGCAATAAAGATAAACAGGAAGATCTGAAAAAAAATATAAGCTCTATGGCTTTCCATGATTCCGCCACTATTATAGCCAAAGAAGTTTTAAAACTTGCCAATTACAACAGTCAATGAAAATACTGGACTATAAACTATATTATTTTCTGGGTGTTGGCGGCATTGGCATGAGCGCATTGGCGCGGTATTTCAACCATTACCAAAAAACTGTTCTTGGTTACGATAAGACTTTAACGCCACTCACAAGAAAATTAGGGGAGGAAGGAATTAAATGCCATTATGAAGAAGATGAGATCTCTTTAAAAAAGATCCTCGCGGACTTTTCCAAAGAAGACGTCTTAGTGGTTTACACGCCGGCCGTGCCTCTTGAACATAAAGAATACCAGTACCTGAATGATAATGGGTATAAGATTCTAAAACGTTCGCAGGTATTGGGCGAAATTACGAGACAGTTTAAAACTATTGCTATTGCCGGGACGCATGGGAAAACAACAACCACAACGCTTGTAACCCATTTATTAAAAAGCGCTGGCATCAATTGTTTTTCATTTATGGGGGGTATTTCGAAAAATTACAACACTAATTTGCTTCTTGGTGATGTTAATGACCCCGAAACTTACGTAGTGGTGGAGGCCGACGAATACGACAGATCGTTCCTCACCCTGGAGCCTGAAATTGCTGTTATAACGAGTGTGGATGCGGATCATCTGGATATTTACGGCAGTGCCGAAAGCGTTAAGGAAGGTTATACGCTCTTTGCCAACCAGGTAAAAAAGGACGGAACACTCATTGTTAAAAAAAATGTTGATAACGATTTGAGGCTCACTAATAAACGCCTGATCTACTCACTAAATTTAGATACGGAATACTGTGCCCGATCGATCACAATCGAAGATGCACAATTTTTTTATGACATTCAAAGCCCTGTTGAGTCCATAGAGCGCGCTGTTCTTGGGTTGCCGGGGATGCACAATGTTGAGAATTCGATCGCCGCAGTGGCTATTGCTCAGCAACTGGGTATTAAAGGGAATGTTATTAAGGAGGCCTTACGTTCTTTTGCAGGTGTGAAGCGGCGTTTCGATTACAGGATCAGAACTGAAAAAGTGATCTATATCGATGATTACGCGCATCATCCCGAGGAGTTGAAAGCAACTATTGGTTCGGTAAAAAGCCTTTACCCCAAAAAAAAAGTTACAGGCATTTTTCAGCCACATCTTTTTTCAAGGACCAAGGATTTTGCAGATGCCTTTGCTGAAAGCCTGGATTTGCTGGATGAGTGTATTCTTCTGGAGATTTACCCCGCAAGGGAAAAACCCATCGAAGGAATTACTTCTCAGATGCTGATCGGTAAAATGAAAGGGATGAATAAAAAGGTGATGAGTAAGCCTGAGGTGCTTGAGTATGTTAAACTTCACAAGCCCGAACTTTTACTCACCATGGGAGCCGGGGATGTAGACGGATTGATAGAGCCTCTTGAAAAGATATTAGGTGCATAAACAAATTGAAAAAAATAAACTATAGAAAATTAGTTGTAACTATCCTTTGGATATTCGCTATTGCTGGAATTACCGGCTCATTGGCCTTTGTAACTAAACGTGAAAGTAACATACTCGTTAAAAACCTCAGTATCTCTATCCACAATAACGAAGAGAATCTTTTTTTGACGGAGAAAGACATTAAAGAATTTCTGACCGAAAGGAATGAAAATCTAATTTCTTCAGCTTATAAAAACATCAGTGTTCCTGCGGTTGAACGGGCATTAAACTCGCATCCTGCAATTGAAAATGCTGAAGTGTCGGTAGATTTGAATGGGGAAGTAAAGATAAATGTGAAACAGCGCACTCCTGTTTGCCGGATCATTAACCTGGATGGAGAAAGTTACTACATCGATTCGCAGAGTAAATTGATGCCACTGAACGATAACTATTCAGCCCGCGTAATCGTGGCGAACGGTTACATCACCGAACCCTATGCCCGGCGCTATCAGTACACGGTTAAACAAATTGGTGAAAATAAAATCTTCAAAGAGATAAGTGTATTGGATGATGTACTGGCCGTAGTTAATCATATTCAGGCGGACACATTGTTAACTGCCCTCATTCACCAGGTGTATGTGAACGAAGAAAAAGAACTGGAATTGTTTCCTGCTATAGGAAATCACAAAATAATTTTTGGAAATACCGAGCAACTGGCTGAAAAATTTAATAAGCTGAAATTATTCTATACTCAAGGATTAAATAAGTCCGATAGCTGGAATAAGTACTCAACAATAAACCTGAAATATAAAAACCTGGTGGTGTGCACCAAAAAATAAATATATGGAAAAACAATTCAATCAAAACAACCAAAAATTACCATCTGAACTTGTGGTTGGTTTAGATATTGGTACCACAAAAATTGCCGCCATTATTGGTTGTAAAAACGAATTTGGAAAAGTTGAAATACTTGCGATTGGAAAGTCCGAATCTCTTGGCGTAAGCCGTGGGGTTGTAGTAAATATTGAACAGACCGTTGCTTCGATAAGAACTGCCATTGCGATTGCCGCAGATAAAGCGGGGGTGGATATTGGAGAAGTAATTGTAGGTATTGCAGGACAACATATTAAAAGCATGCAGCATCGGGGTATGATTACCCGTCAAAGCCTTGAAGATGAAGTTTCGCAGAAAGACGTGGATAATTTAATTGATAATATGCACAGGTTGGTAATGAGCCCGGGCGAAGAAATTATACATGTTATTCCACAGGAATATATTATTGACAGAGAATCGGGAATTAAGAATCCAATTGGTCATGCGGGTATTCGTTTAGAAGGGAACTTTCATATCATTACGGGTCAGGTTAGCGCTGTTAAAAATATTTTCAAATGCGTAAACCGTGCCGGCCTTGAAACTGTTGATCTTCACCTTGAGCCTTTGGCAAGCGCTGATGCTGTTTTAAGTGATGAAGAAAAAGAAGCGGGCGTTGTTCTTGTAGATATTGGTGGCGGCACTACCGATGTAGCTATTTTTTATGACGGGATCATTCGTCATACAGCTGTAATTCCTTTTGGGGGAAACATTATTACCGATGATATTAAGGAAGGCTGTGGAATTATTAAAACCCAGGCGGAACAATTAAAAGTGCGTTTTGGATCTGCGCTTGCACAGGAAAATCAAGAGAACGAAATTATTTCAATACCGGGTTTACGTGGTCGTCCTCATAAAGAAATTTCGATAAAATTTCTTGCACAGATCATCCAGGCCAGGATGGAAGAAATTCTTGAATTTGTATTGTTTGAAATTAAAAGCAGTGGTTACGAACGTAAACTTTCTGCTGGTATTGTTGTGACGGGTGGGGGTGCTTTACTAAAACATTTACCTCAATTGGTGATGTTAACAACGGGAATGGATTGCCGCATTGGCACACCAAACGAACATCTTGCCGGGAACGATGACGAATTAAAAAATCCTTTATATGCTACTGGTGTAGGTCTGGTAATGAAAGGTATTGAGAAATATGAGCGCGATGCTAAACGTGGAACCAATGTGAGTAAAAACGCTGTTGTTGCTGAAGTGATCACAGAGGTAGAACAGGTTAAAGAAAAGAAAAAAGTGATCGGACATTCTAAAAAGAAGATAGGAAGTTTTTTTGAGAATATTTTCAAAAGCGCACAGGACTGGATCAGCGATGATATTGAGTAGTCCAAAAATAAATAAAGCAAAAAAAAAGAATAACCCTTAATTAAAATAAAATAACATGATGCAATTTGAATTACCACAGGAAGAAAACTCCATCATTAAAGTGATAGGAGTGGGCGGCGGCGGAAGTAACGCTGTTAACCACATGTACCGGTTAGGTATTAAAGGGGTGGATTTTATTGTTTGTAATACAGATAAACAGGCTTTGGAAAAAAGTCCGGTTCCGAATAAAATACAATTGGGAAATCAGTTAACCAAAGGTCTTGGTGCTGGTTCTATTCCTGATGTAGGGCGTAACGCAGCCCTGGAATCCATTGATGAAATTAAAAGTTATCTTGGCGAAGGAACACAGATGGTATTTATTACCGCTGGTTTAGGCGGTGGCACAGGTACAGGCGCCGCTCCGGTAATTGCGAGCATTGCCAAGGAACTCGGAATCCTTACAGTAGGTATAGTAACCATTCCGTTTACATTCGAAGGCAAAAAGCGCCGCCAGCAGGCAGAGCTCGGGCTTGAAGAAATGAAAAAGTATGTGGATACCTTACTTGTAATTGGAAATGACAAGCTTCGCGAAATATACGGTAACCTTAAAATGAGCGAGGCATTTGAGCACGCTGATGATGTATTGACCGGTGCTGCAAAAAGTATTGCAGAGATCATCAGTCTTCATATGCATATTAATGTTGACTTTAACGATGTAAAAACCGTTATGCAGGACAGTGGTGTTGCTATTATGGGTTCTGCTGTAGCCAGCGGCGAGAAGCGCGCGATTAAGGCAGTTGAACAGGCTCTTAATTCGCCGTTGCTGAATGACAACGATATTAGCGGTGCACGTCATGTTTTATTAAACATAATGAGTGGCAGCGATGATATTGATATGGATGAGTTTGGTGAAATAACAGATTTTATCCAGGAAGCTGCAGGCGGTACTGCGGAGTTAATTACAGGATACGGAACTGATCCTTCACTTGGAGATAATGTAAGCGTTACAATTATTGCCACTGGCTTCAAATCAAAGCAGAGCACTGGCTTTGAAGCGCCGGTATTTAAAGAGCGTAAGATTGTTAACCTCGAAGAAAAAGCGGAAGTGAAACAGGTTGAGGAAGTAAAACAAATTACAATCATCGACGAAATTCAAAAAAGTGAGCCTTTTGTTTTTACGAAAGAGGAAAAAAAGGAAGAGCCGAAAAATGATTTCCAGATAACATCGATTGATAATGCTGGGGACGGTTCTGATTTTACTGTGACCTCATTAACTGAAGAAGTAAAACCTGTAATTACAGACTCTATCCCTTCAGTTACCGAATTTACTTTTAACGAAGTAAAGGATGTGTCAAAACAGGATGCAGACTATAATAACGCGAAGGTTGAAGCTGAGAACGAAGCGGTTTCACGCGAAGAGCAGATAAAACTTGCGCAGGAACGTATCCGTAAGCTGAAGGAAATAACACTTAAGATGAAGAGTCCGGAAGGCCTTGCTG
>JACDDR010000090.1:5856-16817 GCA_013816895.1 Bacteroidota bacterium | reverse complement strand
TCAAGCGCTCCTGACATTTTTTATAGTGCATTTCGCGTTTCCCGAACTCGCAACTATCTGGACACCCATTTGCATCATGCTTGTGATTTTAGCGTTTGCCAAAACCAATTACAAACTCTCCAGAATCCTTTATATTCATTTATTTCCGTGGTAGCTGGCGCTCTTTTAACACAGAGTTCACAAGCAGAAGAGAACACTGATTTTCTATGCATTCTCGTTTCTTACTGGGGAACGTTTTGTGTATGTTTCATGCAGAGGCGCTGAGTTGGCAGAGTCAACCACTCTGATCCGTGTAATCTGTGAATCCGATAGCTATCGGATCTGTGGCTTCTGAACTCTGTGTTTTAATTCACGCAGAGGCGCGGAGCACGCAGAGTAGTACCGCTTCTTTGTCACCTTTGTGTTCTCTAATTCGTTGTGTTTAAAAAACTTCTGTGTGGCCTATGTGGTTCTTTTCATGCAGAGGCGCTGAGTTGGCAGAGTTAGCATTGCCTTAAAGAATCTCTGTGATCTTAATATTCTCTTTTTCTCTGTGTTTAAAAAAATTCTATGTGGCCCATGTGGTTCCTTTCACGAGAGGCACGAAGCACGCGGAGAATATTTCGTTAAATTACTTTCCTGTTGGCTGCTGTTTTAATAAAAGGTTACCATCTTCCAAAAACTTAACCTCTTCTTTTCCCTGCACCGCTCCCTGCGGATAGCCCAAAGATCCAAGTGAGTTAATATTGTACTTGCCGGTAGCATCATCCTTTTTCATATTGAAAAGCCAGATGGTTGGGTATCCCTTTACGCCGAATAGCTGCTGAAGCTGATTATTTTGCTGAACTACCTCAGGTGCCTGCTGCTTTCCTCTAGGAAAATCAAGTTCCATTAATACAACATTGGCCTTTGCCCATTTTATAAAATCTGTTTTCGCAAAAACATCCTGCTGCAGTTTACGGCACCATACACACCAGTCGCTGCCGGTGAAGAATGCGAAGATGGGCTTATTTTCTTTTGTTGCCGCTTCATTCGCCTTCATTAAATCGGTAAACCATACCAATTCTTCTTTTTTGCTTCCAGTTTGACCATTCATTACAAATGATGCCAGCGTTATAAATAATATGGAAAGAAGTCGTTTCATGAAGTTTAATATTTACTAATGAAGTTACATAAATTATAAATACCTCACTAATTTTTAACTTTACAGGGATTCACAAACTATGGTTAATTCGTTTATGATCTGAAATAATTTTTTGAGTTTGGCGCTAAAGAACCTAGAGATACAATTATTCCTTTGGTAAGCGGATAAAGAATGTGCAGCCTTCGTTTTCGCAACTCTCAAAGCCGATTTCGCCGCCCATTATTTTAACAAGTCTATGGGCTATGGAGAGTCCAAGTCCTTTAGATTTTTCTCCATTCAGACCAGTACGTCCCTTTACCCTATCCTGAAAAATTAAATGATGCATCTCCTGCGGAATACCAATACCGTCGTCCTTAATTTCCACAATGTAAAAATCATTGTCCACCTTTACTGCAATTTCAATTACACCATTTGGATTGGTAAACTTAATGGAATTGGATAATACGTTATGAATGATCTGGAAAAATTTAACCGCATCAGAATTAATATAGAGGTTTTCGAGTTCAGATTTAAGAACGAAAACTTTTTCCTTATTTATTTCCTTCAGCTTAATTAGCATGATGTTGATCTTATCGATAACATCAAATCGTGTTTTTCTCACATAGGTTAAAGAGGATTCGAAATGTTCTTCACGTAAAAAATCATTAACAATGTCGATACACTGTTGTGTATTTTCCTGCATGATGCAAATTAGTTTGCTAACGTCAAGCATTTTGTTTTCGCTATAACCTTTCTGCATTGAAGTAATTACGTCCTTTGATAACTGCAGGGGCCCGCTTAAATTATGCGTTAACATATCAAGCATAATATCTTTTTGAGCAGTGTACTTGATAAGAAAATCTTCATGCTTTTTTGTTTTACTTACGTCTTTTACAAATGCAGTAATAACAGAGTTATTCTCAAAAGCGATCACCTCGCAGCTTAAATGCTTGGTAACGTTGTTCGGCATTTTTAACCGGAATTCAGTAGTACTTAGCGAGCCGCTTGTAAGGAGTTCTTCCGATCTGGATTTCAGGTAGTCAAAATCTTCGGTGTACAGGTATCTTAAAATTATTTTAGAATCCAACTGGAGTGTTTCATCCTGAACCTCGAAAATATTTAGAAAATTTTCGTTCGCGTAAAGGAATTTTTTATTCTGTGTGTCGTACACCACAACCCCATTACCGGTGAGGTCGCCTACCCTTTTAATCAGAGAGTAGTCAAATTTGCTGTTCATAAAAATCTATTTAATCAATGAATATTCTTTTGGAATAAGCAAATGCCATAAGTTCCGCGACATTTTTTACCTCCGCTTTAACGAATAAATTCTTCCGGTGAGTTTCTACCGTTTTTTCAGAGATGCCGAGTTGCTGAGCAATTTGCTTCGTGGAATATCCTTTAGCAATTTTTTCTAAGATACTTTTTTCTGCTTTGGTAAAGGTTTCGTTTATTGCCTTTAAAGAGTCATCGTCACCGCGAATGAAACGTTTTGCATTTTTGGTTTTCCGGGCCAGTTCGTTGCAAATGTATCTTCCGCCTTCCGACACCTGCTTAATTGCGTTCACTAGTTCCACGTGTCCTGATTTTTTAGAAACAAAACTCGTGCCACCTACCTTAAATACTTTATTGGCGCTGGCTACGTCGTCATACATACTGTGAGCTATCACTAGAATGTGTGGAAATTTTGTCCTGATCAGTTCACAAAGTTCAAAACCATTCAATTCTTTTTTTTCCTTTACAATCTGCAACTGCAGATCCAGGATAAAAACGTTAATCTTATGCTCCTCAATAAACTTATTTATTTTATCTATCTCACAATCAAAATCTATAACCTCGATGAAGGGATATTGTGAGAGTAAAAAATTTACGCCTTCCTTTACTACTTTCTGATCTTCTATATACGCAACTTTAATTTTATTGTTCATACAGGGGGTGTGATGAATATCTTGTCTATAAAACTAACCAAATATTTGAGACTTGCATATAGGGGTTTTACCCTATAATTTAATCCAGTTCCAGATGCGGGAAGCCTCAGGCTAGTCATAAAACCACACAATAACACCGCGAATAGACACTGATTTAATTTTTTTTACGCTCAGATCTTTTCAAGCACGATTATGGCCCATTCATCCTTAGCGTTTTTACTTTCCAGTTTTAAGTGATTGGCACTTGCCGCCTGAATTAGTTCTTCAACGTCGGTGACAAAAAACCCGCTCAAGAGAAGCTTTCCACCTGGGTTAAGCTTTAAGGAATACGAAGGAATATGCGCTTTAAGAATATTTTTATTGATGTTTGCTATGATGATGTCGAAGTTCTTCTCATGTAGCACCTGGTCAATATCACCCTTTTTTACAACGATACTTTCCGCATGATTTACCGCGCAATTTTCAATGCTGTTTTCAACGCTCCAGTCATCTATATCCACCGCAAGAATATCATTTGATCCGAGCTTATGCGCCAGAATTGCCAACACCCCCGTGCCGCAGCCCATATCGAGAACGCGACTGTTGTGAAAATTAATTTTAAAAAGTGCGGCGCACATTAATTGTGTTGTTTGATGATGCCCTGTGCCGAAACTCATCTTGGGCATGATAATAATTTCATGAGAAACGTTTTTATTTACTTCGTGAAAAGGAGCTCGGATGCACACCAGGTTATCTACCACTACCGGCTCAAAGTTCTTTTCCCATTCTGAATTCCAGTTTGTTTTCGCTATCTTTTCAATAGTAAAGGCGTAGCTGAACTCTTCAAAAATCAAATCCTGAAAGTTTACGTTCTCTTGTTCATCTTCCGTAATATAGGCTGTAAATCCTTCTGTGTTGTAGTCAAAGCTGTCAAACCCCATATCTGCTATCATCGCAACGAGAATTTCGGAGCCAGGCTGTGGGGGCTTAACGGTAAAATGATACGCTAAATATTGCATTAAAATGAGTTGATGATTTTACAGAAATCTTCGGCTTTCAAACTTGCTCCGCCAATTAATCCGCCATCCACATCTTTACAGGCGAAAAGATCTTTCGCGTTTTGCGCATTACAGCTTCCGCCATACAATAAAGGAATTTGCGATGCAAGAGAAGAATCAAACACCTCGCTGAGGCAGCCCCGTACATGGGCGTGCATTTCCTGGGCCTGTTCCGGCGAAGCAGTTTCACCGGTTCCGATAGCCCAAACAGGCTCGTATGCCAAAACAAAATGTGTTACCTGCGCGGCAGTAAAACATTTAAGTACTTCAGTTAGCTGAGCTGTTACTGTTTCAAAATGTTTGTTGCTTTTGCGTTCTGCCAGTTGCTCGCCAAAACAAAAAACAGGTATTAGTTTATTTTGTAAAACCTGTTGTATTTTTGAAACAATTTGACCGTTTGTTTCCTTAAAAAAAGTTCTTCTTTCGCTGTGGCCAACCAGTACATATTTGCAGCCAACAGAAGCGATCATGCTTGCTGAAACTTCACCCGTGTAAGCGCCTTTATCATGTTCGCTGCAGTTTTGCGCGCCTGTGAAAAATTCAGCGCTATTGCTTGTAACATCACTAGCGGTTTTTAAAAAGGGAAAAGGAGGGAAAAATATTTTTGTTACCTCAGAAGCAGTTTCAGAATTGGTAACCGCTTTTATCAGCTCCACCGCAACCGGAAAGGAAGTGTTCATTTTCCAGTTCCCCGCCACTATTTTTTTCCTGCTCATGGATTAATCTTTTACTCTTACTCTCGGATCGAGGACGCCATAAATGACATCCACCACAATGTTTATTCCTACGAAAATAGTAGCAAACACAAGAGTTGCGCCCATTACAACCGGCAGATCATTCTTACTCAATGCTTCCACCACTTCATAACCAATTCCTTTCCAGCTGAAAATCTTCTCCACAAACACCGCCCCCGCCATCAAGCCCGCAAACCAGCCCGATATGGCAGTAACAACAGGGTTAAGCGCGTTCTTTAAAGCGTGCTTTAAAATGATCATCTTATAACTTAAACCTTTTGCCCTCGCTGTGCGTATGTAATCCTGCGATAACACATCCAGCAAGGAACTGCGCGTTAACTGGATCACAATGCTCAGGGGACGCATGCCTAAGGTGATTGCGGGCAATACAAGGTTTTTCAGCTTTAATACTTTCCCGCTCCATACATCAATGTCGTAAAGACTCCCCGAGGGATTCAAGCCGGTATAATTGGATAAGACATAGCCAAATAACCAGGCCATGATCAAACCTACAAGGAAAGAAGGAGCGCTCATGCCCACTACTGTAGCCAATACAAAAATACTCCTGTCGAGAAAAGAATTTTTCCTCGTCGCGGTTACTATTCCTAAAAAGATTCCAACAATGGAGGCGATGATGATCGAGGCAAACGCAAGCACCGCGGTTTCCGGTAAAGTATCTTTAATAATTTCCGAGACATTTCTTTTGGTGATGTAACTCTTGCCCAGGTAAGGGAATTTAAGAACCACTGCGCCTTTTTTTCCAATAGTAAATAACGGTGTCCATGAATATTTCTCAGGATTAAGATACCAAAGGCTTTTCTTATCCTTATAATTATGAACGGAGATAGGAGAAAGGTTGTTAAGGTTATTGAAGTATTGTTCAATCAGCGGTTTATCAGTTCCAAGATCCCGGTGAATCTCTTCTACGGCATTTTTATTGGCCCGCTGCCCCAGCATCACCATCGCCGGATCGCCGGGTAAAACATTAAATAAAAAGAAAATAGTGGTAATAACCCCGAAAAGGACTAAAATACCATAACTGAATTTCTTTAATATAAATTTTCCCACCGAGTTTAAAAAAGTGCAAGCGCTAATATAAATATTTATATTTACGAATAGAAGGGTTTTAGATAAAGATTATTTTTGCACAGATTAAGAAACACCCCCTGTTTGAGAAGATTCACACATATAGCGATTTATATACTGTTCCTCTTACATTTTTCGAATCTGCTTTCCCAGCGCGTAGGATTGGTGCTAAGCGGAGGCGGGGCCAGTGGCTTAACGCATATTGGTGTTATAAAAGCCCTTGAAGAAAATAACATCCCCATAGACTATATTGCCGGCACTTCCATCGGAAGTCTCATTGGAGGCTACTACGCCATTGGATACAGTCCCCAGGAAATTGAACAGGTGGTTCGCAATTCTTTTTTTCTCAGCATTACAAAAGGCGATCTGCCGGCCAGATACGACTACCTGATAAAGCAGCGGGAGAACTATGCCTCCTGGATCACCTTTAAATTCAATTTAAAAGCCAATTACCTTAAAAACCTTCCTACCAACGTTATTAATTCCATTCCTATTGATTATTATCTCATGGAAACCTTTACCGGGGCTTCCAACCACGTGAAAAATAATTTCGACAGCTTGATGGTTCCTTTCCGCTGCCTGGCTTCTGATGTGCTCAGTAAAAAATCTGTTGTCTTTAGAAAAGGTGATTTGCCGAGCGCTTTAAGGGCAAGCATGAGTTATCCTTTTTACCTGCGGCCTATTCAGGTTGATGGGCGGCTTTTATTCGACGGAGGTTTATACAATAATTTTCCCACCGATGTGATGCAAAAAGAATTTGCTCCGGATTTTATCATTGGCTCTAACGTATCTGAAAACATTGTGGCTCCCGATGATGATGATCTTTACCTTCAGCTGCGAAGCCTTTTGATGAACCAGACGGAATTTAATCCGATTGGCGAAAACGGGGTATTGATTGAGCCCTGGAGCGCGGTAAGTATCTTTAACTTTGATAACGCCAAGCGCCTGATCGATAGCGGCTACGCGGCAACCATGCGCGCTATTCCATCCATCAAAAGAAATATACGCAGAGCACAGGATCTTAAAGAGCTTAGTGAAAAAAGACAGCGTTTCAGAGGTTTTCAGAATCCGGACAAAATTGTTTTTGACAGCCTTTCAATAGTTGGATGTAATACGAATGAGAGGCTTTTTATAAGAAAAAGCCTCTTCTACAAAAAAGAATCTTTTACCTTAACACAGCTTAAAAAGCGTTATTTCAGGTTGGCCAGCGATGATAAAATAAAAAACATTTTCCCGGTTTCGTCACGCGATACGGCTACCGGAAAATATACACTCAAACTTCTTGGCAAAAAAGAAAAGCCAATTTACCTGGACGCCGGCGCCATTATCTCCAATCGCCCAATCAGCGAGGGGTTCTTAAGCCTGCAGTACAACCACCTGGGAAGGATTGGCTTCAGCGCATACTCTAATGGTTACCTTGGAAAGTTGTATTCGGGAACCTATTCGAAATTACGTTTTGATTTTCCGGGAAAATTGCCTTTTTATATTGAACCCTCTTTTACCTGGTCGCGATGGGATTACTATAGCAGCAGCGTACTTTTTTATGACTTTTTAAAACCCGCGTACCTGGTTCAGGAGGATAAGTTTGCGGAATTAAAATTTGGTGTGCCTGTTGGAAATGTAAGCCAGTTCAATGTTTCCGGGGGTCTTACCGAATGGAGCAATTCCTATTATCAAACCGATAATTTTACGAGAGCAAATACTTCAGATAAAACGTACTTTGATTACTGGTATGTTCAAAGCAATTATAAATTAAATACCCTTAACCGGAAAATGTATGCCACAGAAGGCACTCTTATTAACGCCAGGGCGCGTTTTCTGCAAGGAAATGAAAGCCATGTGCCAGGGAATACAAGTCTGGACACATCTGAATTTAAAAACCTGGCGCACGATCCATGGCTTCAGCTCAAGTTTACGGTTGACAGTTATATAAAAACCTTTAAAGGCTTCAGAATTGGCGTTTTTGGCGAAGCAGTTTATTCTACCCAGAGTTTTTTCAGTAATTACCAGGCTACTATTTTATCGGCCCCGGCATTTAATCCTACGCCTGAAAGCCAGACGTTTTTCCTTGATGCCTTCAGAGCCCATAATTATTTTGCAGGTGGATTGAAAGCGATTACCACGCCGGTAAGAGGACTCGACATTAGATTGGAAGCCTATATTTTTCAGCCGGTGCTTTCCATTTTAAAAACACCTGATAACACTGCAAAATACAGCACGCCGTTTTTATACCGTAACTTTTCAGGAATGGCGGCGGCGGTGTATAATACAGCTGTAGGGCCTGTGAGCATTGGGGTTAATTACTATGATCAAAAAGATTTTCCATTCTCTTTTTTCTTCCACTTCGGTTACATTATTTTTAATAAGCGGTCTATTGATTGATGTAGTTAATTTGTTTCTCCAATAAAAAAGCCGCTCATCGCGGCTCAGTTAATTTAAAATTCGTCTTCATTAAAAAAGAAATCATCCTTGGTAGGATAATCGGGCCATATTTCTTCAATGGTCTCATAACTCTCCCCCTCATCTTCCATTTCCTGCAGATTCTCTATCACCTCCATCGGTGCACCGCTGCGCATGGCGAAGTCGATCAACTCATCTTTTGTTGCAGGCCACGGAGCATCTTCCAACCAACTTGCTAATTCTAACGTCCAATACATATTTTAAGGTTTAAAAGGTAATTTGTAATTTCCTGCAAAAGAAAAAAAAATTTCGGTAAGAAAAAAGAATATTCGTAAAAATTAACGAATAGTTATCATAATTAAATAACTATAAATCAGCGAATTATGTAAAACGCCTTTTCTTCCGGATTTAATTCACGCTTTTTACATCCTTATTCTTTTACAAGTTTCCTGAAATATACTTTATCGTTAATACTAATCTTTAATAAGTACGAGCCCTTACAAAGATCCACACCTGGATAAATAGACGTATTTACAGGCCCCTGACCCTCTTTCAGTTCCGTTTTAGAAAGTTCACGTCCAAGCAGATCCACAATTGAAACGGAAATTTTACTGTCACCCGGGTTATATAATTTAAAGTTGATCACATTACTGAAAGGGTTCGGATATACTTCCAGGCTTATGTTCTCCGAACTGTTCTTAACACCTGTAACAAAAGTGGTATCCACTTTTTGGCCATTACTGCTTGTTACCGGGCTAAACATTCCCGCCCCGTCTTCTGATTTAACATTGAAATAGTAAATGGTGTTCTGCGTTAACGATAAAGTATGCGCAGTAACGGAAGCAGAGGCCCAGTTGCTGGTCCATGTGCGCGTATTGGTTGCTCCTGGCGTGGTTCCGATACTATACCAATACCTTACAATGCCTGAGTTAGGATCGCTTGATAACGACCAGTTGGCCCTTAACGAATCTGTTGTATTTACCACGCTGATATCTGCAGCTGGTCCATCCGCTACGTTGGCAATAGTGGTGGGAGCTGTCCAGTCCACATTCAAATCATCAAAATAAATAGAAGATAAATTTCCGGCGCTGTCCTGGCAAATAGATTTTATTTTGCCTGCGGGCTGAGTCGGACTTGGGTTCTGGTAACGGATATCATTCGCCAATCCCGGGCCCGCGCTAATGATCGCGCTTGACGACCTTGAACGATACACTTTAATTTCATCAATGCTAAATTTACAATTCCCGCTTCTGAAAGAAACATAGCTCCCATTTGTAAATGGCGCCGTATCCGTCCAGGAAGCTACCACTGCGTTATTCATGTAAACATTTATTTTACCTGTAACACGGTCGTAAATAACTTTTATATCATACCATTGCGAAGCAGTGAACGTCAATGCCACATCCGCTTTTGGCGTTCCGAAAACATTATTGATTACTTTATAGATCTGAACTTTTTGATCATCCAATCTGAACCACACAAAATAACTGTTGTTCCTGTTGGTGCTGTCGCCATTATCACAAAAGAAATGTAAACCACCACGACGCGCTGTTCCTGTTCCCTCAAATTTTGCAAGAAAGTGATACAGGTAACGATTTGATAAACTTTGTGTCAACGCTGCGTATATGTTCGTATTCCCAGCTGCGGGGCTTGTTTCATCGGTTTGAACCAAAGCATTTGCAGTAACCGTCCAGGTTCCGGTTTTTTGTGTCCATTCAGGATGAATGACATTATCAAAGTTATCGGCTAAAAATCCGTGCGTGTAGTTGGCGCGCCACTCGGTTCCGTTAAAATCAATCGCCTGATAATATCCTTTCTCTATACCGCTTCCACCCGCGTTATCAGTATCTGTAAACGTAGCTGTAAAAGCCGAGCTCACCCAAGTGTTGGTAGCGCTCACAAGAGTTGTAGGGGCAATGATGTCGGCCGAAGTTGGCGTAACTGTTCCGTTCATGGTATAGTTCGCGGCCCAGCCCGCCGCAGTAGTAGCACAATCGCTTCTGAATTCAACCAGAACGCTGTCATTAACCGAAGTAACCGGACCAGGATTAACAGTGCCCGTGAATTGGCCTACCAGCGGTGAGTTAACAGATCCGCCATTGTAAATATAAAGATGATCATAGCCATTTTCCGTATTAAATGACGTGAAGCTTAGGGTTATATTAGTAGCTCCTGCTTTTGTAAATAACCAGAACTTACGTTCATCGTTACTGTAATTTGCACCTGAACCTCCGCTGTCGTAAAACGAACCGGTTGACGAAGTGTAGGTAGCAGTAATGGAATAGGTGTTATTGATGATCTTATAATATTTTGCCCAGTTCCAGTATTGACCCGGGTCGTTATGTGTTTGATTCGGGAACATCTGATGTCCTTTAACTTTCACACAACTGCCCTGCAAACATTGTGGTGTTGATCCATTGCAACCCGGACCATAATACGTGCGTAATGGATTGATCGAATTGTCGAGACAAATATTCCTTACCAGGGCGCCGGAGGAATTATACATGGCATTAGTGTACCAGGACGCGGTATTGTTATATCCTTCATGTTCGAGGCCGATGGTGTAAGGATTTTCACTCCCAACATGCCAGGCTTTACTTGCTTCAAGAACCATTTGCGTTACCTGCCCGTCAGAACTTCTTAAAACATAATGAGCGGATACACTCGCCGAACAATT
>JACDDR010000090.1:0-5846 GCA_013816895.1 Bacteroidota bacterium | reverse complement strand
CGTATGATCCTTCCACATCATGGATAGTTACCGCCGTGATAACAGTACCGCCACGGCCACTATAATTACAGGAAGCAGCAGGCGTGTAAATAGCAGGAGGATAATCAGGCGACATAATTGCAGCAGAAGAATTAAGTTTATAAGAAGAACCGCTTTCGCCAGTTACTGAATTTTCAGTTACAGTAATATTTTTTGAACTGAGAATTGGATAGTTGTCACCAAAAATAGCTTCCATATTTATTTTACGGGACGGAAAACCGTATGTTACCTGAAAGTCGGAATTGGCCAGAAACCAGTAAAGCTGGTAGAGGTGGGCATTTAACGCGAAATCGTTCTGGATATTATCGTCCAGTGGTATTTCACTTAGTTCAGTAAAAATTTCAGTATACTTTGATATGTCAGAAGAAAAAATATTTTTTTGTTGCTGAAGTTTACTGAAGGCCGCAGCGTAAGAAAGGATGGATATTTCAGGTGAAGCCTTGATGGATTCTACTGAATAACCTGAGAGGTCTGAAACCGTCAGTAAATTATTCCTGAAGTAATTTTTACCATCCTGAATGAGACCCATTACGCCATAGGTACGCGGGTACCCGATACAACTGGGCTCCGTGGTGTTATCCAGGTGATGGAAACGGGATTGCGTAAATGCAACAGCTTCCAGAACTCCTTTAGGTAAGGATGGGTTCAAACTATATGCTTTTTTGAAAGAGTTGCTGTAAGGATTGTGCACAGTAATTTCAGAAGAACGTGCGACCAACAGAGAAACCGAAAAGATGAGCGTGAAGAATTTGTTCATGCAATAATTTTTGTTTGGTGAAAATAAAAAATATATGCGGGTTTTTGTTGGAAAAAACTAGTGAGATTATTGCGTTTTCGCTTGTGTTGGGCTGTAAACCGTTGGATTATATGGTGCTAAAACGATTTACGTTTTAATGGAGATTTTTGAACACATTTTCGATAAGATCGTTGGCCAGACCAAAGGAAATAAAACCTTTTTCGCTGCTTTTTTCTTCGAGTTCTTTGATTGATTTTATAACTGAAGGATGCGTATAGAATTTTTCTTTTAGTTTTTCTTCCAGAAAATTAAACAGCAACTCTCGCTGTTGTTGTTTCCGTTTGTGTAAAAAAAAGTTATTGGCCGTAACATGCCTGCGATAGTTTTCAATAATATCCAAAACCTCTGTAATTCCTTTGTTTTCAAGGCTTGAACAGGTTTCTACTTTTGGGGTAAAACCGCTTTCGAGCGGCTGCAACAAATGCATGGCGCTTTCATACTGCATTTTGGCAGCCCTGGCTTTCTGGATATTATTTCCGTCGGCTTTTGTTATTACAACAGAGTCGGCCATTTCCATAATGCCACGTTTTATTCCCTGCAATTCGTCTCCTGCGCCTGCGAGCATCAGCAAAAGAAAAAAGTCGGTTATCTTGCTCACCGTTACTTCGCTTTGTCCTACACCAACGGTTTCTATAATTATAAAATCAAACCCGGCCGCTTCACACAAAAGAATGGTTTCATAACTCGCTCTTGCAACACCTCCTAACGTTCCGCTGCTTGGCGAAGGTCGCACGTAAACATTTTCCATAACAGAAAGTTCTTCCATGCGCGTTTTATCTCCAAGAATACTTCCCTTGCTTTTATTACTGGATGGATCAACGGCAAGTACCGCGAGTTTATGGCCGCGTGTTATTATTTCCTTGCCGAAACTTTCAATGAAGGTGCTCTTCCCTACTCCGGGAACCCCCGTGATTCCAAGCCTGAAAGAATTACCGGTTTTATCAATAATGCCTTCAAGCACTTGTCGCGCCAGTTTTTTATGATCTTCGCTTGTAGACTCGGTAAGGGTAATAGCCCTGCTGAGAACAGCTACATCGCCACGAAGTACACCGTCAATAAAAAATTGAGGTGACTGCTTATTATGAATGGAGTGATCCAAAAAAAATTATTCGAAACGCAAATGTTTAACCGAAACCCCTTTGCTTCTAAGTTCTTTTAAAGAGTCGATGGCTATCTGGAGGTGTTCGTTCACAAAACTGGTAGTTACTTTTTTATCGCTTTCCTCAGTTTTCACGCCTTCAGGAACCATTGGCTGATCGGTAACAAGCAACAATGCGCCGGTTGGAATTTCGTTATGAAAGCCAACTGTAAAAATAGTAGCCGTTTCCATATCAATGGCCATAGCCCTTACCGAGCGCAGGTATTCTTTGAATTTTTCATCGTGTTCCCACACCCTGCGGTTGGTTGTATATACCGTGCCGGTCCAGTAATCCAGATTATGAAGGCGAATGGTATAAGAAATTGCTTTCTGCAAACTGAAAGCAGGCATTGCGGGAACTTCGTGCGGAAAATAATCATTACTTGTTCCTTCTCCTCTTATTGCAGCGATGGGTAAAATGAGATCGCCAATATTGTTTTTACGTTTTAATCCTCCGCACTTACCCAGAAACAGCACCGCTTTAGGCATGATGGCGCTCAGCAGATCCATTACGGTTGCGGCACTAGCACTTCCCATTCCGAAATTTATAATGGTGATGTTATCGTGTGTGGCGCTTGACATGGGCCTGTCGAGCCCGCGTACTTCCACATTATACATTGCGGCAAACATATGAACGTAATTTGAAAAATTAACGAGGATAATGTATTCTCCGAATTCATTTAAGGGAACGCCCGTGTAGCGGGGTAACCAGTTATTTACAATTTCCTCTTTATGTTTCATATACGTGCAATTTATTTTTTTTCTGAATTAATGTAAATATATTTAAAAAAAATATGCCTTCCCTGAACTTTGAGTTAAAATATCCACCATTTCCTGTTAGGGTTAAAAATGGAAACGGAAACACTATGATATTTGACGCGATTCGCAAAAGATGGCTGGTGCTTACGCCTGAGGAATGGGTAAGGCAGCATCTGGTGAATTATCTTGTTACGGTGAAAAAATATCCTTCCTCATTCATTGCTATTGAAAAAGAAATCGCGCTGAATGATCTTCAGAAAAGATTTGACGTGGTAGTTTACAACAAAGAACTTAAACCATATATTTTGATCGAATGCAAAGCTCCCTATATTGAGCTGAATTTACAGGTTGCCGAGCAGGCTTTGCGTTATAATTTAAACCTTAAATCTGAGTTTGTAATGATAACAAACGGTATCGCCGATTTTGTTATTAATATTAAAAATCAGGTGGTGGAACTTCCTGACTTCTGAACGGAACAAATTGTTAACATCATGTTGATAAGCCCTTTCGTGTGTGGAAAATCTCATTTTATCGTCTTTAAGTTAGCTAAGGGTGCTTCCCGATGAGTGAAAATATTCTCATGTTTAGTATTTAAACGTATTTTCATAATCTAAATTTAACGTTTAATGAAAAATCAACTTACTTTAAAAAGTTTGTTACTCTTATTTGCCTTTTTTACCTCTTTTTGCTATTCGCAGGATAACTCTAAAGAGTTGGCTTCTAAATTAAAATCGCTTGAGCTTTCTGCTAAAGATTCATTGGCGGGTTTCGATCAAATCAAATATAACGCTGAAGCCCTAAGTCGCGGGTTTTTCGGAAAGGAATACAACGTATTTATGTATCACATGAAACGTGCGTATTTAGATCAAACGTTTACTTTACAAAAAAACTATAGAGGATCATTTGTAAGCGCTTATAACGCAAAGCCATCCGATCCAAATGTAACACTAACTGCTCCTTGTAACAACGAAGGCTTTGAAGCATCGCCAGCTGGCGGACCTTACACATCGCTTACCGGTTGGTCTGTTGCCCAGGGTCAAAATGGTTTTTCAGGGCCTGCGCCAGGATATGTTTATTATAATACCTGCAGCGTTAGCGCAATGCCTGCTGGCAGTTTTTCTTATGCTCCGGTAGAGTGTTGGATAAGGACAACGCCTCTTGCAGACGCAAATTTTCCGGGCGGCATTGCCAACTCGCCCCTTGGTGGCACACAGGTTGTTCAGTTAAATGATAATGTTGCTACCTCGGGCCAAATCACCCGCATTGCACAAACATTTCCGGTTACTGCTTCTAATGCCTTATTCCAATATGCCTATGCTGCTTGTTTTAATGGCACGGGTCACTTATGCTGCGATCAGCCTTTTTTAACCATTCAGGTAAAAAACTGTTCGAATGTAGTTCTTGCTTGTCCGAATGTTGATGTGATCGCTTCAGGCCCTTCCTGTACCTCAGGTACGCCGGGTTTTTTAACGAATGCGAGCGGTTATCTGTATAAAAACTGGACCGTTCAATCCATCGATCTTACGCCTTTTCTCGGAACTTGTGTAACAATTGAAGTGATTGTTGGAGACTGCACAGGCTGGGCTCATTTTGGTTATTGTTATTTCGATGCTTTGTGTCTGCCACTTAATGTAACTGTAAATAATACTCAATTTCCTGCCGGAACCGCGGCAACAACTGTGGCGGCTTGCGGCGTACTAACAGGTACTATGGGCGCCCCTACAGGGTTAGGTCCTTATAACTGGCAGGGCCCTGCCGGCTCTGGCATTAATAATAACACCAGCCAATTTATTACTACCGGCACTTCAGGTAATTACACATTAACCATGACCCCTGCCGGTGCCTGCGCTCCTATTACCAAGACCATTACTTTACTCTTTACTCCTTCACCCACTGCAGGCGTTTCAGTTGTCAGTGGCTGTAATACATTTACTTTAACGAACACGGGTTCTCCCGCGCCTTCGGTTCAAACCTATTCTTTCATAGGAACGGGTGCTCCGCCTGGTTTCAGTACAACCGCGTCCAGCACTATAGTTCCGTTTCCAACGGCGGGCACTTATACTATTCAACAGGTGATGACCAATACCGCCGGATGTACCTCGTCTGTGCAAACTGTGGTAACATCGGGGGCCCCGCCAAGTCCGGCCTTTTCTATTAACAACGGAACGCAATGTTTAGTCGGAAACAGTTTTAATTTTAATGCGAGTTTAAGTACCGGTACACATACGTATGCTTTTAACCCAACAGCCGGTGCCCCGTCCAGCGGAAATACCGCCAACTACGGACCGGTAAGTTTTACCTCGCCGGGCACTTATACTGTTACACATACTATAACTTCAGGAGGTTGTTCAGCTACAACAAGTTCTGTGGTGGTGGTTAATCCGCAACCTTCGTTAACGGTAATTCCCACCAATGCCACCTGTGGTTTTAATAACGGACAAATAGTAATTAATAATACCTCTCCTGCCGGGCAAACTGTTATCAGTTATTCCCTTAACGGAACAGCTATTGCGTCTCAAACCGCAACCGGCCTTGGTACAGGAACATATATTGTGGGCTTAACCAATAACTTTGGATGTGTTACTACTACAAGCACTCCGGTGGCCAACACACCACCCATTACAGCCCTTGCCACCACATTTGTAAATCCAACGTGTGGTAATAATAACGGTAGTATTACGTTAGGCGCTGTAACAGGCGGATCACCGGGTTATTTATACAGTATTAACGGCGGAGCTTTTGTTGCAAGTCCAACTCTTACAGGCTTAGCACCGGGCGCTTACACTATTATCGTTAAGGATATTTTCGGATGTACTTTCACTAAAATTGTTACCCTTACTAATCAGCCCGGCCCAACAGCTATGAGCTTTACCACGGCGCCTACCACGTGTGTGGGTAACGTAGGTCAGATAGGTATTACCGGAGTAACCGGTGGTACTGCAGCTTATACCTTCAGTATTAACGGAGCAAGTACAGGATCTGTTTCATCCAGCCTTGCGGCAGGAACTTATACCTTGCTTGTAAAAGACAATAACGGCTGTACATTTTCAACTACGGCTTCTGTGGCAAGCGTGCCAGGGCCTACTGTTGGCACTGTAAATGTAACCAATGCAA
>JACDDR010000089.1 GCA_013816895.1 Bacteroidota bacterium | reverse complement strand
AACGTATACTGCGCTAAACGGCGCGGCCTCAGTAACACCTCAGCCAGTTTCGGTTCAAAGCAATAATGTATTCTTCTGGAATTTAGACGCTACAGCCGCTCCGGCTTCTTATGCAACAAATAACATTTGTGCTGCAAATTTCAGCGGGGCAAATTATACGAATCAGTTTGTGCCTTATATCATCCGTATTTACGCTTATAATGCAGAAGCTGCCACAGGAACATTCCGCCTTGATACTGCACGTATTAATGGAATAGCTACTTTTTCAGCTGGAGTTGGTATGCCAAAATTATCACATGATCTGAACGCTAACTTTAAATTATACCCTAATCCATCCAACGATGGTGTTGCAACACTTGAGGCAACACAGGTTAATGTAAACAAAGTAGAAGTGTTAAATCTTCTTGGAGCAGTGGTAGCTTCACAAAATGTGGCATTAAACGAAGAGAAAATTAAACTTGAACTTTCTACACTAGCAACAGGCACTTACTTTGTACGTATTTCATCCGACAAAGGGGTTACTACAGAAAAACTGATAATTACACGATAACCCTAATTTTTACAATTCAAAAACCCATCTCACGGTGGGTTTTTGTTTTTCCGCTACTTTAGAAACTTTAAAAAAACAGCAATCATGATTAAACAACTACTCTTTATCGCAATTACTTTTGGCTCCGTTAAACTTTCAGCTCAGAGCTTTAGCGGGATGTATCCCTTTACGGCTGTAACTTCCGGCACTACCAATTCGGGCACCACCGATCCCACACCGTCGCCTACTGCTGCCGGTCTAACCTTTGGTTCTTTCTCGGCAGTTGGAACACCTTCTGCGCCAGCCGCTAGCGGGGCTTTTGCATTTACATCCTGGCCAAATGGAGCCACGAACGGAAGTGATGTTACTTTCACGGGATCTATAAATCCCGGCCAATACTACCAGGTAACTTTATCACCAACAAGCGGCTCTACTGTTTCTATCAATTCAATTACATTTAATATGTCGCGATCTAGCACTGGCCCACGTCATTGGGCGGTAAGAGGAAGTGCAGACACCTATTCAGTAAATTTACCCGCTTCAATTGCGCCAACAAATACGAATCTGACAGTTTCTGCAGGGAATGTATTCTTTTGGGCGATGGACAGCTACACCGTTGCTACCGGCAAACAGGAAAGAGGTTCTGCCGTTACGCCGGGAGCATCATATAGCAACCAGACCAATCCAATGACCTTCCGGTTTTATGCATGGGACGCTGAATCGGGCGGGGGCAGTTTCCGCATTGACACAGCAGTGTTTAATGGAACAGCCAGCGTTATGGTAGGATTGAATAAATTAACCTATGATCTTAATTCGAAATTTAAGGTATATCCGAATCCGTCAAATGATGGCATTGTAACTATAGAAGCAGCATCTTCAATTAAGATCGAAGTGCTTAATATCCTTGGCGATGTAATTTCAAGTGAAAACAATCAGGGAGAAAAAGTAAAGATGGATCTTTCCGCTTTCCCTCCAGGAGTATATTTTATCAGAATACATTCAGGAGATAAAATGATTACTGAAAAACTAATACTTAGTAAATAATTTATTTTTTAAAACTAAAAAGAGCCCGACGTAATCGGGCTCTTTTTATTTGTATGTATGTTGTGAAGACCTATTCTGTTTGCACTACCACCCCGCCGCCTTCTCCCGCTCCGCCGCCTATGTCTTTGCCAAATTTATCCTTGGTATTGTTTCCTGTATTTTTGTCAATTAATTTATAGTACGGGTCGATGCCCATCATGAAAGGCTCTTTATCTACAATTAGTTCTATTTTTTGCTCATTCGCATTAACTTTTATTTTTTTCAGGTAAACTGCCTTACCCAGCATTTTTTGATTGATTGCATTTTTCTCAAATACACCAATGTCGATCCAATCCCAAGGTGTTACTTCTTTTCCTTTTCCAATACTATCGCTTCTTGTCTTATTAGATGCTATCGTTGCCAGGATTTTATATTTATCGTCCGCCGTCTTCGAATAGCTCCAGCTTTTGATACTATTATCGAAGACAACAATACGTTCAAACATATCTTTTACAGTTTCTTTTAAACTGTCGGGTGTTGCTGCTTTTATAAAATCGTAGAACTGAAGCGAGGTTGTAAAAGGCGGCTCCTGAAAAGCTGTTTTCTTTATGTATCTTTTTAAAGCGGCGTTCAAAGTGTCTTCTCCCAGATAATCTTTGAGTGAATACATGATCACACTGCCCTTCTGGTAGTGAATGTATTGCTGATTCTCGCAGTAAAGCAACGGCACTTCTTTTTTACTTTCGCCCGCACGGCCCTTCAGATACCTATCCATTTCATATTTTAAAAACTTACTCATGGCAGCCTGGCCATATTCTTTTTCCATCACCATCAGCGAACTATACTGACTCATGGTTTCCGACATTACCGTGCAGCCCTGAACATTCGCGCCGATGACCTGGTGCGCCCACCACTGATGCGCCACTTCGTGCGCCGTTATATAAAAAGGATAATCCACTTCGTTAGGATCTTCATCATTTACTTTTGCAACAAATCCTATGCTTTCAGAAAAAGGAATAGTATTCGGGAAAGACTGCGCAAACGTTGAATATCGCGGAAATTCCAGAATACGCACCTGCCTGTGCTGGTAAGGACTGAAGTTTTTTGTATAATAATCCAACGAACGCTTAATACCTCGTATCATCCGATCGATGTTATACTCATGGCCCTTGTTATAATAAATCTCTATGTTTACTTCGTTCTTCTTGTCTAAGGGATTAATCCACTTATCACGTCTGATCTCATAGTCAGCTGAAAGAAACGCGTAAAAATTTAAAATAGGCGCATCCATTTTATAATGGAAATAATGTCTGCCATTTTCTTTCCATTCTTTTTGAAGATACCCAGGGGCAATTGCAGTTTGCCCCTCATTGGTGGAAAGCACACATTCAAAACGGATCCAGTCAGCATCGTTTGAAATGTAAGTGTTAGCATAAGCTGATGTATCGTTAATACTGGCCATGCGGGCTTTAGGTTCGAGTTTGTATTTCTTCCTTGTAGAATTATCCCCTAATTCAGATTCAGGGCTGTATCCGATCGAGGGAAGCATGCCGGAATTAAAAAAAGACCCATTGCTCACAACGAATTCCTGTTTAGGCTGAATGATGAAACTCTTCGGGAAATATTCCAGATCATACTCTAACTTTATGGAGTCGTTTGGTTGCAGGGGAACTGATAATTCATATCCGTAAAAGCCATTCTTAATATCGTCAATAATTTTCTTGCTGCCATTCGCAAACCTTAACTGTTTAATTGTTGTTTCCTTTAAAATATTAATAAAGATCTGGTTTAACGGGCTCTTATGCTTATTCTTTAAATAGTAATATCCTTTTATCTTACAACCAAATTTGTCAGGATAAATGTCCACCGCAAGGTTAGATTCCACAATGCGGGGCTGAAGTTCTTTTTGGAATTTTTTATACTTCTTTTCAAAATCGGCCATTTGCTTTTCAGTCTCCTTTTCAGGAATCTCAGGATTCAGTTTCATCCTATCATATAGGATAACCGAGCCGCAACCAAAAAAGAAAAGCATTCCAACAATTGATGCAGTTTTATACGGAAAGGTAAACTGCTTCCTGGCCTGCTTCCAGCGCGTTTTAAGCGATACTTCTTTTCCGCGTTGATACATGGCGGAAGCCAGAGCACCAACGATAAGCATGCATCCGATCCAATAGAATTTGTAAACAAAAAAATTAATAAGTGTATGGCCATAACCGTTCATATCGGAATACCGCAGTAAATCACCGCTCGAGTTAAAGCGGATCATTTCATTTTCATATTTAAACGCGTTAAATATTAACGGCAAACCAAGGACAATTAATACCACGGCGAAAAAACCCACGTACCTGTTCTTAAAGAACACCTGTATTGAAACCGCCAGTGCAATGGTGGCCAGCATTGACATAACCTTCATCCCAAGGAATTCTTTAAGATACAATCCTATTTCAAAATTATAGTAACCCGCATAGGCTTGAATAGAAATGCAGGTAAGCATGCACACCACATTAACCACAATACACAAAAAAATAAGAGAAAATAGTTTGGACAGGTACAGCACTCCGTTGCTTACCGGAGAAGCTCCCACAAGTTCGTCCACCTTGCTATCTCGTTCGCGCCAGATAACAATTCCGGAATAAAAAACAATCAGTATTAAAAGAAAAAATCTAAAAATACCCGCGCTTGTTTCTATCTGCATATAGGTGAGCGGATAGGTTACGGTGCCATAAATCAAACCCGAAAAACGGCTCACCAGCGCTGTTAACAGAATACAAAGACCAATGATAATATAAAAGAAAACCGAGCGCGTTATCTTTTTTAATTCAAAGCGGGTTAAGAATGAAAACTGGTGCCAGGCCATTTTAGAGTCAAACCCCTGTGTAACCTTAGGCAAATGACCGATGGATTGAATCAGTTTGGAAGGCTGCGAAGTACTTTCCTTTTTCTTTCTTTTAAATAAACTTACAGGATTCAGGAATTGATTAAAACTAAATTTAAAATAGGTGAACATAATCAGTCCTGAAGAAATAGCAAGCCAAAACAAGCGGTTATACAAAATGTAACCGCTGAAAGGAATCATTCTGAGGTTGTTTTCAGACGGCGTCCAGTAATCGGTCGCGAAACTTAAAGCCTGTTGACCAAAAGGATCCATAATAGCTCCCAGTGTTTTATTATCGATATCGCTGGTAATGGAACGGGCGATTCCAGCAGTAACTATAAAAACAAGACTGCCAATATAACCACTGGTCATGTTGCGTGTAAAAGTAACCAGACTGAAAAACACAGCGCCAATCAAAAACGCATTTGGTACCATAAAAATCATAAAAGGTGCGAAGAAATTCATGAATTTGAATTCGCCCACCTGGCCGTTATCATTTGGTGAGAGGAGAAAAGCCGCCCACATGCCTAACACCAAAGCGCTTAACACAAATAGGGTGAGAAGAAACGAGGCACTGAACCTGCCCATCAGATAACTGAATTTTGAAACGGGCTTTGTGAAATAGAATGAAAAACAATTGTGCTGAAAATCTTTTTGTACGCACCCCGCCATTAAGGTGACACAAATTAAAAGCGTAACAAGACCAAGCAAATAATCTGTATTAAAACTTGTGAGTATACTCGCGACTGCCGAAGAAGAATTAATATAAGAATTCGTGTCTGCCGTTACCCCACTGAATACACCGGATATAAGAGCTCCCAGCAAAAAAGCCAGGATGAAAAAAACGAGGAAGTAAATATAAATGCCCGGCCGTTTGAGCCATAGTTTTAATTCAAAAACAAATATTTCTTTAAACATAGGATTAGTTTTTATGTACGTTGATGTAGGAAAAATAAACATCTTCAAGATCGGCATCTACCGGCGCAAACCTGCTATCAGGCAATGAATCATGAACAACATGAACAATGATTTTACCATCAGAAACTTTGGTGGAAATAACTTTATGTTGTTGACGGTAATCGTTCAGCTCTTCTTTTGCAATAGTAGCGGAATAAATCCTGCCGCGAAGAAGATCAAGTGCCTCGCTTGTTTTTCCTTTGAACATCACCTGCCCCAGGTTCATAACAGCCATGTTGTTACACAAGTTTCGGACATCTTCCACAATATGCGTTGAAAGAATAACAATGATATTTTCTCCCACTTCACTTAAGAGGTTGTGAAAACGGTTACGTTCCTGCGGATCCAATCCTGCAGTTGGTTCATCTACAATCACAACTTTTGGATTTCCTAGCAAAGCCTGTGCGATACCAAAACGCTGGCGCATACCCCCGCTATAATCCCCGATATACCTGTGCTTTACCTCATACAAATTGGTTTGGTGTAATAACGCGTCGCATACTTCTTTACGTTCTGCCTTATTCGAAACACCTTTAAGAATGGCAAAATGATGAAGCATATCCTCAGCACTTACCTTCGGATAAAAACCAAAATCCTGCGGAAGGTAGCCGAGCACTTTGCGCATTTCTTCCTTCTTATTAATTACATCGAGATCGTCTAAAAATATAGTTCCCGAACTTGGCTCCTGTAATGTTGCAATAGTGCGCATAAGACTTGATTTGCCGGCTCCGTTAGGACCAAGCAAACCAAACATGCCGTTGGCTATTTCGAGATTTACATCCGTTAAGGCTTTGGTTCCATCTGAATAAAGCTTACTGAGATTACTTATTTTTAAAAGCATAGTGTTGGGTGTTTAAAGTAAAATTATAGAAATAAGACGTCTGAGCGGTTAAAAAGTTACAAATTAGAATTATTACTTTATGAACGGAAATATATTCCATTAAAGGGCCGCTTTTCTTGTTTTAAATCCTGTGACATTGAGTTCACGGTTACAAAAAAAGTGTTCGTCCTCTATATTGTTAGAGCATACAATTACCGTCCGGTTAAGCGTGTGATGCGTTATAAGTGCTTTGTACCAGGCAATGGAAACTTTATCAAGATTTGAAACAGGCTCATCAAGTAAAACAACAGAGGTGTCGGAAAGCAGCGCAAGTCCTAATTTCAAACGCTGTTTCATGCCACTGGAAAACTGTTTAATGAATTTGTTTTGCGCATGTGCTAATTCCAGAAAATCTATTATTTCTTGAACGGAGTATTTATTAATAAACGGTTTAAAAATGCTGCTATGCTCAATTGTCTCCTGAAGTGTAAAATCTTCTACCAACTGCAAATAAGGTGAGGCAAAAGAAATGTGTTGGTTTACTTTCTCTGCTTCAATTGCATTTTTTTCTATACTGTAGGTTACCGAGCCTTCGTTAGGCGTTACATAACCGCTGATCACCTGCAGCAGGGTCGACTTCCCGGAGCCATTGCCGCCCGAAAGCAATAATTTTTCGCCAGCGTTAATTTCTGTATCTAGTTTACGAAAGATCCATTCCGATCCGAATTTTTTACCAACTGATGTAAGGGAAATGTTTATACTATTCATTTGAAATCGTAAACGTCGATCGCTATATTCCTTTAACAATGCCGTCTCTTTGATTTCGTATAAAATCAAGAATTTGTTTTCGCACAGGTGATTCGGGTATTTCAGCCTCAACAATTTCAAGGGCGTTGGTAAGATTATGTCCGCGTACAAAAATAATCCTGTAAATGTCTTCTATTTGTTTAATAACTTCTTTTTCAAAACCTCTTCGTGCAAGACCAATGGTATTTACACCAATGAATTGTAATGGCTCACGCGCCACACGAATGTATGGAGGAACACTTTTCCGCACAAGCGAAGCTCCGGCCACAAAGGAGTGCGCGCCAATCTGAACAAATTGCTGGGCAGCAACAACTCCCTCTATGATCGCGAAATCTTCAATGGTGATGTGCCCTGCGAGACTGCCGTTGTTAGCAATGATCACATTGTTTCCTACAATGCAATCATGACCAAGATGGGTGTAAGCCATGATCAGACAATTGTCTCCTACCTTAGTGGTCATGCGGTCTGCTGTGCCTTTATGAATGGTAGCATATTCGCGGATAACAGTATTTTTACCGATAACGGTATTCGATTTTTCGCCTTTGTATTTTAAATCCTGGTTAATGATTCCGATGATAGCGCCCGGAAAAATTTTACAACCCTCGCCAATAATAGTATCTGGATAGATTACCGCGTTAGGATGAATATAAACGTTATCCCCTATTTCAACATCTTCGTAAACAGTAGCGAATGCGCTGATAGTAACGTTTTTTCCTATTTTAGCTTTCGGATGTACCGAAGCAAGATTTGAAATCATAAAAATTATTTTACCTCAACGGCTTGTTTTACTTCCTTGCCTTTTATTTTTGAAAGAAGCGCCATCATTTCGGCTTCCATCACTTGTTTATCTCGTACAAAAGCTTCACCACGCATATGAACGATGCCTCTTCGGATCGGCGTTAAAAGTACAAGCTTAAAAACAATGGTATCACCGGGAATGACCTGGTTTTTAAATTTAACCTTGTCAATACTCATGAAGTAGGTTAAATAGTTTTCAGGATCCGGCACCTTGCTTAATGAAAAAATTCCTCCCACCTGCGCCATCGCTTCTATCTGTAATACCCCCGGGAATACCGGAGATTCAGGAAAATGCCCGCGAAAGAAATCTTCATTCATGCTTACATTCTTCACTCCAATAATTCCTTCCTCTGTAATTTCCATGATCTTGTCTACGAAAAGGAAGGGCGGACGGTGTGGTAATATTTTCTGTATCTGGTTAATGTCGTACAGAGGCGTTTTATTTAAATCGTAAGGAATGTGAAGATTTTTTTTCTTGCGCATTGCCTCATCCCTGATGCGCTGCTTTATTTTCCTTGCAAAGGCTACGTTACCGGCATGACCAGGACGAGCGGCCAGAACGTGGATTTTGAGTGGCTTTCCAACAAGCGCAAGATCGCCGATAATATCGAGTAATTTATGACGTGCGGGCTCGTTGTAAAAATGGAGTTTGGTGTTATTTAAAACTCCTTTTCCTTTTACTTCAACGTGTTCCTTATTAAATACTTTTCTAAGATGATCGAGTTTTTCTTTTGGAAGCTCCTGATCCACTAATACAATGGCGTTATCCAGATCTCCGCCTTTTATTAAATTATTCGCGAGCAATGCTTCGAGTTCATGAAGGAACACAAAGGTTCTGCATTTTGATATTTCATTTTTAAACTGATCTATGGCGTACATGCCTGCGTGCTGGGTTCCAAGAACTTCACTATTATAATCCACCATTACCGTGCAGCGGTAAGTTTCCTGAGGCACCGCGAGCATTTCCACTTTTTTAACCGGATCTTCGTAAGTAAGGTTTTCAGTCAGTTCGAAATAATCGCGAAGCGCCTCCTGCTCCTGAATCTCAGCGGCTTCAAGGGCTTCAACAAACTTCCATGAACTTCCGTCCATAATGGGCATTTCGGGCGCTGTCATCTGGATCAGGCAATTATCTATTCCTAATCCAACAAGCGCGGCGAGTACGTGTTCGGTAGTATATACGCGGACTCCGTCCTTTTCAAGTGTGGTGCCGCGCGCAGTATCTACTACAAGATCCGCATCGGCGTTAATAATTGGTTGTCCTTCCACGTCCATTCGCTGGAATTTATACCAGTGGTTTTCGGGGGCAGGATTAAATGTAATGGTTACGGGCTTGCCGGTGTGTAAACCAACTCCTGAAACGGATACAGCCTGTTTAATGGTCCTTTGTTTTTCGCTCATTGCTATAACATGAATAAGCGTAAATATAATGAAATTTTTGAAGCCAAAGAGCCCGCCAGGGTGCTGTTTTACTAAAAACCGGAGGTTAAGTGGATAAAGAATCCGTGCTGTAATTGCTTGTTAAAACTGTATTCAAACCGCATTACAAGATCGTAGTATGAAACGATATCCAAACCAACGCCATATCCATACTGCCATGAATTGTTAAGCACATTGTTTTTATTGTAAAATTTATCTTCAACATAAGCAGCGTCAAAAAAAACATTCACAAACGCGTATACAGGAATGGTGCTGAATTGCTTGATTCTTCCAATGACCCGCGGCTGCAGGATCTTTGGCTTCATGATCTGGTAACGAAAACTATTGGTAGTTAATACGTAACGCTGCCCGTCCATCACATAATACTCGTATCCCCTTACAAGGTCATTCCATCCAAGAGCCCGGTTGAAAGAAAAAGAAACATAATCGGGGTTCATCGTTCTTGCTCGAACAAGATTACTTACAAAAAAACGATCGCTTATTTTTGTATGCTTGCGAACACTGGTTGTGAAGTGAAGCAGGTTAACCAATGAAGCCGGAGAAAGATCAAAACCGTCTTTTATAACCCAGGCATCAAAGGCCCATCCGGTGAGCGGGTAAACTTTATTGTCGCGGTTATCAAAAGTGTACCGGTACTGTAAACTTCCATACCCTATCTTCCGGGAACTGTTTCCTAAAAAATCAGGATTTAATTTTACGACGGTGTCTTCAACCGACATTGATTTGTAAACCACTTCAAGTGTTGTATGCTCATATAAATTAGGGCGGTAAGTAATTCCAACTTTGGCTTCGTGTTCGCTTCTTAAATACTTTCCATAGTCGCGGATAAAAAGCGGAGCATTGTTAAATGTCTTGTAGGTGACCTCGTTGTTTCTTCCGAACACATAAAGCATATTAAAACCGAGTGTTTGCGCTTTATTTAAATAAGGAATGCGGTAACTCATTCCGTACTTTTCAGAATAACCTCTTTGAAAGAGCAGCACCAGCCGGTCTTTCACGCCGGTGAAATTTTCAAAGCCGAGCGCGAAACCGTAATTGATTCTGAAAAGATCTTTTGTTTTCCACCAGGTATTAAAATTTCTGTCCTGAATTTCAAACACCGGAACCGGCCACACATACCATCTTTCCTTAACCGAAATTGTTACCGTGATAGTTTTTGTTTCGTGATTAAGTACGGGATAAATTGTATCGTAAATGAACAGTTGTGTATTAAAAATATTTTGTTCGCCTCGTTTCTTAAAGTAAGGGACTTGATTTAACGGCAAAGTATCATTCAAACCATACGCAAGCTCACGCAGAATGATACGTGGTTTTGTTTTCCTGTTCCCCTTTATGGATATTTCTTTTACGGTATAAAATGCGCTGCTGTCTACATTCTGCGAATGCAACACTATAAAATGAAACAAAAAAATTATGGAAAAGAGTCTGCCTTTAGATATTAAGGAAATGCAGAAACTCATTTAATTTGTCATTGATATCCTTATCGTAATCGCCATGATGGAAATGAGCCTTTACCGTGTACGCATAGCGCGCAAACGTTTGAAGAATGCCGGTAAGATCTTCCCTGTTAACTTTCAGAGTTACTTCCAGCTTCATACTGTCTGGCTGAGAAGAAACATGCAGGCTTAAAATTTTGGCATCATTACTTTCAACTATATTTCCAATTTGGGTTACAGAGTAATCGTTCTGGTTTAATTCAAGTACTATTACCCCACCGGGGTTTTGAACCGCCGTCATGTTACTTAAATTCTGAACTATTCCTTTCAGGGTAATGCATCCTTTGTACAATTCATTTTCATCCAGAACCGGTATGAGCGTAAGATTAAGGCTGCTCATTAGTTTTACCAGTTCGTACGTATGTTGGTAATGGTGAATAATTGGCTTAAGGAGGGGAAGACGGCTGGCATTGATGGGTTCATCCGGTTTATCATAATCCATCAGATCTGTTTCGGAAACAATTCCAACCAGTTCACGATTGTTCACCACGGCTAAATGAGATACCTTAAATTGCTCCATCCAGTCCAGGGCCATTTCTACAGTATCAGTACTTTTTAACGGGGGAATCTCGTCTGTTATTAAATCTCCAACAAGCATCTTTTACTTTCTCAAATGTAGTAAATAAGTTTTACTTTTATTTCTTAAAAAGGTATAAAAAAACAAGCTTCAAAAATGACTAAACTAAGCGTAAATATCAATAAAATAGCCACTCTCCGCAATGCGCGGGGGGGGAATATACCTGATGTGATAAAGGCGGCCCGCGACATTGAACGCTTTGGCGCGCAGGGCATTACGGTGCATCCGCGGCCCGATGAGCGACATATTACTTACCGGGATGTGCGCGAACTTAAAGATGTTGTGAAGACGGAATTAAATATAGAAGGCAACCCGAAAGAAAAAAAATTCGTTGATTTGGTACTGGAAGTAAAGCCCCACCAGGTAACATTGGTTCCCGATGCACTGGGTCAGTTAACGAGCGATCATGGATGGGATACGTTTGCGAATAAAGAGTTTTTAAAGGAAATGATTTCTGCTTTTAAAGCAAATGGCATTCGTACTTCTATTTTTGTGAATGCCGATCTTAAAATGATTGAAGGCGCAAAAGAAACAGGAACCGACAGGATAGAACTTTACACGGAGACCTACGCGAAAAATTTTACAACTGAAAAAGAAAAAGCAATTATTCCTTTCACGCAATCGGCAACCCTTGCAAATGAACTTGGATTGGGGATAAATGCAGGACACGACCTCAGTCTCAACAACCTGAAATATTTTAAACAACATGTGCCGGGATTAATGGAAGTTTCGATAGGACATGCCTTAATCAGCGATGCGTTATATTTAGGCCTGGAGAACACTGTGCAGATGTATTTAAGCCAGCTCAAATAAATGTAGAAATAATAAATGAAACTAGCATACAGAGAATACGGCCAGGGACAACCGCTCGTGATTTTACATGGGTTGTTCGGGCAGAGCGATAATTGGAACACGCTCGCAAAACAGTTTGCCGAAAACGGGTTTCATGTTTTTACGCTGGATCTTCGCAACCATGGATTGTCGCCGCACAGCGATGCATGGAGTTACGAAACGATGGCAGACGACATCAAAGAATTTATTGAGGATCATAGCCTGCTAAACCCTATTCTGTTGGGCCACAGCATGGGAGGAAAAGTACTCATGTTTTTTGAAAATAAATATAGTGGCATAGCAAATAAAATTATTATCGCGGATATTTCGCCGCGTGTGTATAAACCTCATCACGATGAAGTATTAGCCGCTTTAAATTCAGTTGATTTTTCTAAAATTAAAACCCGCAAAGAAGCAGAAGCCAAATTAGGCGAATACATTAAAGACTTTGGAACGAAACAATTTCTATTAAAAAATATTTACTGGAAGGATGCAGAAAATAACATAATGGACTGGCGATTTAATTTAAAAGTCATTACATCAAATTATAATAATATTGGCGTTGAAGCCCCAGAGTTCACAAGCCACACAGCCTGCCTCGTAATCAGAGGGGAGCGTTCGGGTTATATTACTGAAAAAGATTTTCCGGATTTCGAAAAACGTTTTCCGAACTATTCTCTTAAAACAATTAAAGAAGCCGGGCACTGGGTGCATGCCGAAAAGCCGAAAGAATTTTTTGAAGTGGTTCTGGAGTTTATTAAATAGATTTCGCAAAATCAAATACCTTAGAGTTGAAGTAAAGGTGACTTGTTATCTGATTTAAAGAGGTATATTATAAGCCCTTATAAAGGCAGCCCATTTAAATATGAAAAAACTCGTCCTCCTCTTAACCTTTAACATTCAATTTATAACCTCCTTCGCGCAGCAAAACACCAGAGACTCACTCCTTGCCGTTTTAAAAACAGCTAAAGAAGATACAAATAAAGTGAATATTTTAAATTCTTTGAGCAAACAACTATGGAAAACAAATGATTTCGAACAAGCAAAAAAGCAGGCAGGTTCTGCTTTAACGCTTGCGCAAAAATTAAATTTTAAAGCCGGAGAAGCGAATGCTTATAACAACTTTGGGATTATTAGTGACTATCATGGAGATTATCCCGAGGCCTTAAAAAATTATTTTGCTTCCGTTAAAATTTACATCGAAACTGGCAATAAAAAAGGGATAGCAAGTTCTTATAACAACATCGGAATTATTTATGACTACCAAGGGGATTACCCCAATGCCTTAAAAAACTATTTCGCTTCTCTGACAATTAAGATCGAAATTGGTGATAAAAAAGGAATAGCCAATTCTTACAATAACATCGGACTTATTTATGCCAATCAAGGAAATTACCCCGAGGCCTTAAAAAACTATTTCGCTTCTCTTAAAATAAAAGCAAATATTAACGATAAAAAAGGATTAGCGGCCTCTTATAATAACATCGGAAATATTTATATACAGCAAGGTAATTATCCGGAAGCCTTAAAAAATTATTTTGCCTCCCTTAGACTTAAACAAGAAGCTGGCGACAAAAAAGGAATCGCGAGTTCATATAACAACATTGGAAATATTTACTACAAACAAGGTCATTACCCGGAGGCCTTAAAAAATTATCTTATCTCCCTTAATATTGACAAAGAAGTTGGCAATAAAAAAGGATTAGCCAATTCCTACAATAACATTGCGGGCGTTTATTCTGATCAAGACAAATACCCCGAAGCCTTAAAAAATTATTTTGCCTCTCTTGAGCTTAAACAAGAAATTGGAGACAAAGAAGGGATCGCGTCTTCGTTTATGAACATAGGCACAACCAACATATCATTGCAAAATTTTTCAGTAGCAAAAAAATATTTGGAAACCGCCCTTGATCTTTCCATTGAAATTGGAAGTAAAGATGATATTAAAGACAGTTACTATGGTCTATCAACATTAGACAGCGCACAAGGCAACTGGAAAGATGCTTATAAACACCACAAATTATTTATTATTTACCGCGATAGTCTGGATAACGAGGAAACCAAAGAAAAAACAATACAAGCAAGTATGAGTTATGAGTTTGAGAAAAAAGAAGCGTTAACAAAAGCGGAACAAGATAAAAAAGATGCTTTAGCAGCCACAGAGATGAAAAAACAACAGATCATCCGATACGCTGTGAGTGGGGTTTTAGGATTGGTTATTTTATTCACTTTCTTTCTGTACAATCGTTTTCGGTTAATCCGCAAGCAAAAAAATATTATTGAACTAAAAGAAAAAGAAACCCAACTGCAAAAAGAAGTTATTGAAGAAAAACACAAAGAAATTACTGACAGTATAAATTATGCAGAACGGATCCAACGCAGTTTTTTAGCAACAAGTGAACTATTAAATAAAAATCTAAAAGATTATTTTGTGTTTTTCAAGCCCAAAGATGTGGTAAGTGGCGATTTTTACTGGGCAGGGGAATTGAACAACGGCAACTTCGCTTTCTCCTGTGCAGATAGTACCGGGCATGGTGTACCAGGAGCAATTATGAGTATTTTAAATATTTCCAGTTTAGAAAAATCTATTGAACAGGAAAATGAACCGGATAAAATTCTCAACAAAACCCGAGAAATTATTATTGAGCGTTTAAAAAAAGATGGTAGCCCCGAAGGCGGTAAAGATGGCATGGATTGTAGTTTAATGGTGATCAATAAAGACAGAACACTACTTTCGTTTGCCGCCGCGAACAATGCGATTTTTATTATTCGTAACAATGAATTAATAGAATATAAACCCGACAAAATGCCGGTAGGCAAGCACAGTAAGGATCTTGAATCCTTTAATCTGCAAACTGCCGTCCTGCAAAAAGGAGATATCATTTACAGTTTAACCGATGGTTTCCCCGACCAGTTTGGCGGAGAAAAAGGAAAAAAATACATGATAAAAAACCTGAAAGAATTCCTTTTACAAATTGCGCCATTAAGCATGCAGGAACAAGAACAAAAGTTAGCCGGGGAGTTTATTGCCTGGAAAGGGGGCAACGAACAGGTGGATGATGTTTGCATAATTGGGGTGCGAATATAATGCCCCGAATCTGTCTATCATAAGCAGCGATAGCGTATCGAAGGATGTTTGTATTATCGCCGTGAGGATTACACTAAGCTAAAGAGCGAAACGCTCCAACTATATTCCTGAAAAAATTTCGTGAATTTTGAAAAACGTTTTCCGAACTATACCCTTAAGACAAATAAAGAAGCAGGGCACTGGGTACATGCCGAAAAACCAAAAGAATTTTTTGAAGTGGTTCTGAAGTTTATTAAATAAATTAAAATCCGCTAAGGACTCTCAACGTTTTGGAATGATTCCCTTATTCAACAATCATTTTGTTTTTACCAATTAATTCATGGTTTGAATATATCGCGTAAAAATAAAGTCCGGGTGTTAATTTTTCGGTTAGAGAGAACTCCTCATCATTCGCTTTTAAAATGTATTCGCTGACTAATCTGCCTTGAGCATCACGTATAACAAGCTGACCAGGGGCGCTATTTAATCTATACTTAATTGTGGTGGTAGAAGAAAATGGGTTAGGGTAATTTTTAATTCCTGAACTGGCAGTTATAGAAGTTTTTTTAAGGGATGTAGATATGTTATTTCGTATATGAAAACTGAATCCCTCCGTTGCATCCCAATCATTTTCGAATCTAACCCTCACATCGCCGTTTCCTGTATTTGAAGACGAATGAATTTCAAATTTGGCTATAACTGTTGCATATGCTCCGATCACCATTACATCAGAAGAAGTTGTGCTCGGAAAACAACCATTGGGATTACATAATGTTATATAACATCCCGAGGGCTGGTAAAATATTGAATCAATTGATTGTTTGCAATTTAAAGGGCAGCATAATTTATTGATTATCGTGCACGTAAGAACCGCGGTACCATTTGTTTGACAAACAATATTAGTATCCGCGCATAAAACTTTAAAACTGACAGTATTCCAGGTGATCTGTGCATTAGTTGAAATGATACTCAAGAGAATCATAAGGGCAATAATTATAACTTTTGCTTTCATGTGTGGTAGTATTACAGTACGATTAAAATTATAAATTATTCACGCAATAACCTATTTTAATGCGTTAAATTTTAGGGGCAGAGGGCCTAATTCAAGGGCCTTTCTTCAAAACTATCATGACAGACACCAATGTAAAAGCGACTGAGTTTCTTACTAAAGATTATGTAACAGGAGTTCATTTTGTTGTAAAAACAAAACCCCTGAAAAATTTTCAGAGGTTTTGTGCTCCCACCTGGGCTCGAACCAGGGACCCTCAGCCCCGATAGCTATCGGGGGAGTCTGTTTCAAGGCTTTGAAATTTCAGTTTTAAATTTGTTGCCATTTCAGGAAACTTAACAAGGTTCCTAATATAAGCACTACTCTTCATCGACTTAATATGCTTTTCAATCTTTAAGGCCTGAGAAAATGAATCGCATTCAATCGCTAAAAAAAGAACCCAATCATTTGCTTTAGCAGTGAATCTTTGCACGCCATAACTATGATCGTTGTGCTTCTTTAGTCTCTCCTCTAAACTATCATGACAGGCACCAATGTAAAAGCGACTGAGTTTCTTACTAAAGATTATGTAACATGAATGCATCGTTTTGTTTTAAAAAACAAAACCCCTGAAAAATTTCAGAGGTTCTGTGCTCCCACCTGGGCTCGAACCAGGGACCCTCAGCCCCGATAGCTATCGGGGGAGTCTGTTTCAACGCTTTGAAAC
>JACDDR010000088.1:13881-16936 GCA_013816895.1 Bacteroidota bacterium | reverse complement strand
GAAGTGCGCATGCATGAAATGAATATCCCTGCAGAAGATCTGTGGTGGTATTTAGATACGCGTCGCTTTGGTACTTGTCCCCATGCAGGTTTTGGATTGGGGTTTGAACGCCTGGTTCTTTTTGTAACAGGTATGACGAATATCCGCGATGTGATTGCCTTTCCAAGGACGCCGAAGAGTTGCGAGTTTTAATTTCTTAAGCCACAGATTTCACAGATTAGCGCAGATGTTTAATTGTTTTGCCTAATGAAATTCTGCGCGGTCAGCGATATTTGCGAGAGAGACTGCCACGGCCACCGATTTCACAGATTAGCGCAGAGGTTTTAATGGACTTTAACTAATAGCTTTCTGCGGGATCAGCGTTATCTGCGAGAGTATAAAAATCAGTGTAATCTGCGTAATCTGTGGCAGTTTCACGTCTAATCTTTACAAATGCTGAACGATGCCATCATCTACCAGAAAAATCTTATGATCGATATGTTTTTGGTTGAGCAATTCGTTCATTCGCTCCGGATGCGTATCCGTTATGAACACCTGTCCGAACTCATCGCCGCTCACCATTTCGATAAGTTTTGTAAAACGCTCTTCATCCAGTTTATCATAAATGTCATCCAGCAGCAACAAGGGCTTGGTATTCTTTTGCTGTTTGATAAATTCAAATTGTGCCAGCTTAAGCGCCAGTAAATAAGATTTTTGTTGTCCCTGCGAGGCGAATTTTTTTAAACTTAAATCCGCCAGAGTAAATTCAAGATCATCTTTATGAGGGCCCATCGTCGTGTAATGCATGGCCCTGTCGCGCGGCAGGGACGTAAGAAGCGCCGTTCTGAAATCTTTTTCGCCAAGACTGTTCAAATAATTTAAGGCTACTTCTTCTTTGCTGTTGCTGATGAAGCGGTAATAGTGATTAAAAAGCGGGATAAATTGTTTTAAAAAAGCATTACGGATTTCGAGTATTCCCTTTCCGTGCGTGATCAGCTGGTCGTCCCATATTTCAAGGGTTTCCGAATCAAAGCTGCGCGATTCGTGAAATTGTTTTAAGAGCGCGTTACGCTGTTTTAAAATATGGTTGTAGGAAATAAGTTTATCGAGGTAAACTTTATCGTATTGGGAAATAATGCCGTCCAGAAATTTCCGGCGCACTTCACTGCTTTCATAAATTAGTTCCGCATCGCTCGGAGAAATCATCACCAACGGAAACTGGCCAATATGATCGCTTAAGCGTTCATACTCCTTTTTGTTTTTCTTAAAGATTTTTTTCTGGTTCCGTTTTATACCGCAATACACTTCGATTTCTTCTCCGTATTTGTTGAACTGTCCCTGAAGCAGAAAAAATGCCTCGTTATGTTTTATGTTCTGACTGTCGATGGAGTTAAAAAAACTTTTGCAAAAGGAGAGATAGTAAATGGCGTCGAGCAGATTGGTTTTTCCCATGCCGTTATTGCCCACAAAACAATTTATTTTTTTGGAGAATTTTTCCTCAAAAGATGAGTAATTTTTGAAGTTTACGAGGGATAATTGCTCTAAATACATGAATTATGGGCAAAAATACGCTTATTTTGCCTCCCGCGGGAACCCTAAAAAAAATTTCAGGTTTAAAGTAAAAAGAGCTATCTTCGCCCACCAATTTTAAGTACAAATGTCTGATTTAAAAGAAGAACAAACTGTTGATAATAACGAGTTAGATCAAAATGCGATTGAACCGGAGGAAAGTCCTCGTGTTGAAAGACCGATAGATCCTAATTTGCAGGGAATCCAGCTGTTTTACGAAAAGAACAAAAAAATGGTGACCTATGTTGGCGGGGGCTTGCTCGTGCTGATTGCGGCCATTTGTTTTTACAAATTTTATTATCTTCCTGAACAGGAAAAAGAAGCGGCCAACGAAATTTTCTGGGCACAATTATATTTTGAAGCGGATAGCTTTAACATTGCCCTTAAAGGAAATGTAAACGTAATGGCGCCGGAAGGTCAGAAAACCATTAAAGGTTTTGAGGCAATTGCCGATGAATACAGTATTACCAAGTCGGGCAGCCTGGCAAACTATTGTGCCGGTATCTGTTACTTACGCACCGGTAAATTTGAAGAAGCAATCGATCGTTTGGGCAAATATGATGGTGATGACGCTATTGTTGCGCCTATTGCGATTGGCGCTATTGGCGACTGTAATATGGAGCTGAACAGGGTTGATGACGCTGTTAAATATTATCTGAAAGCTGCTGAAAAAAGCAATAACAGTTTTACCTCCCCGATTTATTTGAAGAAGGCAGGCTTTGCTTACGAAACAAAAGGTAATTACGCAGAAGCTCTTAATGTGTATGAGCGTATTAAAAAAGAATACGGCAAAAGCAATGAGGGTCGCGAAATTGAAAGAGATATCGCCAAAGTAAAAGCTTTGGGTAATTTATAATCAAAATAGACTTAAAAGAAAATCCCGCCACGGCGGGATTTTTTGTATACTAAAAAATGAGCAGCGTAAACAATAATTTATCTTGGACTAAGGGTTCTGCTATTCCGGATGCATCGGAATATTCCTTCGGTATCGTATGGGCTGAATGGAATGAAGACATTACTGGCGCTATGCGCGACGGAGCGTATAAAACGCTGATTGCGAATGGCGCGAAACCTGAAAATATTATTACAAAAGCAGTTCCGGGAAGTTTTGAACTCACACTGGGTGCTCAAATGATGGCCGAAAATACCGATGTTGACGCGGTGATCTGCATTGGTTGTGTGATCCAGGGAGAAACAAAACATTTTGATTTTATTTGTAGCGCGGTTGCACACGGAATTACGGATCTCAATCGCGAATTCGGCATTCCCTTTGTGTTTGGCGTTCTTACGCCCGATAACCAGCAGCAGGCGATTGATCGCGCCGGTGGAAAGCATGGCAATAAGGGAGATGAAGCCGCCATTACCGCCATTAAAATGGTGGCACTCGAAGATTCTTTCTGATATTTTTTTACATTTGTAATATTAAGACGCACAAGCTATAAAAAGGAATCCCGTGAAAACCGGGAACTGTCGCGCAACCGTGAGGAAATGTCACTTCGTGTAAGGC
>JACDDR010000088.1:0-13871 GCA_013816895.1 Bacteroidota bacterium | reverse complement strand
GTGTAAGGCTTTGCCTGTATCGAGAAGTGACACTGGTCCAAGTCGGATACTTGTCTTAATACTAAACTTAATAAAGCCCCGCGATACAGGGCCAGACTTAAAAAATACCCTCACTATTTTTTAGGTAACAGTATTGTTTTTTATGATAAAGCGATTGTTATTTATTTTTTCTCTTATTCCTTTTTTAGGAGTTGCACAATTCGCGCCGGCCGCTGGTCAGCCAGGATCATCCGCTATAAAGAACGACAGTACAATTATAATTAATTGGGCAAGCGGATGTAAAATTATCAGGGGCCGTCAGGATATCAGCAATGTTTCGGGGGGATACGCCAGTGTTGGCGACAGTAGCAAGGCAATTGGTTTCGCGGATGGGCTAGGCGTTGTCAGTCTGGGCGATGGAGGCAGTGCAGTGCTCACATTTCCGCAGGCAATAAAAAATCTGGCAGGACCCGACTTTTGTGTTTTCGAAAATTCATTTGATCCGGGATTTCTGGAGCTGGCTTTTGTAGAGGTAAGCAGCGACGGCATTAATTTTACACGTTTTCCGGCTACATGTAATGTGCAAAATACAGTTCAGATTGGTCCCTTTGATACATCAAGTGATGCTACAAAAATCAATAATCTCGCAGGTAAATACATTGGTGGCTATGGCGTTCCTTTTGACTTGCTTGAACTAACGGGCATTCCGGGACTAAATATTAATGCTGTTACCCACGTTAAAATTATTGATGTGGTAGGATGCATACAGCCGCAATACGCCAGGTACGACAAGAATAATAATATTATTAATGATCCGTGGGCCACGCCCTATAGTTCGGGTGGATTTGACTTAGACGGGGTGGGAGTGTTGAACCAGGCGCCAGCAGGCATTCAGGAGAACGATGATTTGAATAAATCGGTGAGACTTTTTCCAACCGTTACTAATGATGAAATTTATTTTGTAAATGAATCGGGGCAGCCGTTGGAACTTGAAGTAACGGATATAAGTTCTAAAATGATCAAGACAATGTTTATTAAAAAATCAGGATCAATTTCGCTTGCTTCTGTGGTAGAAGGAATTTACTTTATAAAGATAAAAGGCGAACATTCATCCCTCGTTAAAAAGATCATCAAAACAAATTAATTTTTCACTTTCAGAAAATTGAAATCAACTTTCGTTAATTTCCCTTCTTTTGTGCCTTCTATGCGTGCGCACAGAAAATCGGGTTGTGGATTTTTATAGATAATGCGCTGAGGAAAGTCGTGATCTTTATTTACAAAGTTAAATTCTCCTTTATTGAATTCCATAAATTTAAAATACACAGGCTGACCGTTGTTCTGATTGCCAACGGCGGGCACATAAAATAATTCATTACCATTTTGTACAATCTGCAATTTTTCGGAGAACACGGTGTCGGCGTTCAGAAGTACGTAGCCTATTCCTTTTAATAGTGAATCATTTTCCTGTGTCCAGATTTCATAGGAAATTTCCTTTCCTTTTACACTCTTCCATGTACCAACGAGCCACTGCAAGTGCTTAATTGTAACGCCGGGGGATGCGCATTCTCCGTTTATAGTTGAAGAAGGAGTGCAGGCAATGATCACCAACGCAAGAATTAGAAATGTTAGTCTCTTCATTTTAATGTAGCAGTTTTTCCGCCCATATATGCAGAAGGCACTATTAATATAAGAGACGTAGCGATTAGCCATAAAGGATGTGGAATCAATATCAGGTTTAAAATCGTTCCGGCAAGGAGAATAGATCCGGTAACTATACTGGCGCGTTTCCAGCTTGGTTTATTTATCTTAGCTGAAACAAAGCCACCGGCAAATGCTGCAAGCAGCCAGAACAGCATCATGATAACAAATGATTGCCACGGAATACTTTCAGCAAATATTTTTAATGCTTCCTGATCATGAAAATCTATGTTTTCGGGTGGTGGAAAAAACAAGTGTGTTACTGTGTCACCAATAAAAACAATTAACCATGCAGTTAATACACCGGCCAATACAGCCCCTATTCTTTTTACTATCATTTATTATGACTAAAGTAGTAAAACAAAATGTAAATAGAAATTATTGCTAAGGGATGCTTATTTTTGGGAAAATATATTTATGCAAAATCGAAAATTAGGAACTACCGGCTTATCTGTGGCGCCGCTTTGTTTGGGCGGAAATGTTTTTGGATGGACGATCGATGAAAAAATGTCGTTTGAGATCCTGGATGGGTTTGTATCAGCAGGATTTAATTTTATTGATACAGCAGACGTGTATTCCCGCTGGGCCAGCGGAGTAGGCGGGGAGTCTGAAACCATTATTGGCAGCTGGATGAAAAAGCGCGGAAACCGTGACAGGATCATTATTGCAACGAAAGCTGGAATGGATATGGGTCAGGGAAAAACTGACGTGAGTAAAAAATATATTTTAAAGGCTGCAGAAGCTTCGTTGAAAAGGTTACAGGTAGATCATATTGATCTTTATCAAACTCATAAAGATGATGAAAGTGTTCCGGTTGAAGAAGCGTTAGAGGCTTACGAACAGTTAATCAAAGAAGGGAAAGTCAGATACATCGGGGCGTCAAACTTTACGGCTGCCCGCATGAAAGAGGCGATACAGGCAAGTGAAAAAAATAATCTTCCGCGTTATCAAACATTGCAGCCGCTTTATAATTTATATGATCGTGAAGTATTTGAAAAAGAACTATTACCAGTTTGTCTTGAAAATAATATTTCAGTCATAAATTACTATTCACTGGCGGCGGGATTTTTAACCGGGAAATACAGGAGCGAAAATGATTTGGCAAAAAGTGTACGCGGCGCTAAAGTTTCCAGCTATCTCAATGAGAGAGGCAAGAGGATTTTGAATTCATTGGATGAAGTTAGCGAAAGGCATAAGTGTTCAAATGCCAGTGTTTCTATTGCATGGCTATTATCGAGGCCTTCCGTGGCGGCGCCTATTGCCAGCGCCACTACGAGTAACCAATTAAAGGATCTGATTAAGGGTGTTGAGTTACGTTTAACGCAGGACGACCTTGACCTGCTCTTGGAGGCCAGTAACTATTGATTCAGTCTAGCCGGCCGATGCGTTAATGGTATGCCGATAATTGAATTTCTTTTAATGAATTAACCGGAAGTACTTTTTAGATTCCGGAATCAGGCAAAACATGTCCACTTAAAAAACCCTTACTGGCGATTATAAAAAGGCTTCTGCCGAAAGAAAATGGTTACCGGCAAACAGGGCGCTAACTTTGCAAGAGCTGTGCTTCATGTCCCGCCCCGTTTGCAGTTTAAAGGATCCAATCATGAAAGAATTAAATAACACGGTAAAATTATTACGTTTTCCGTTTTCCGTTTTCCTTTTACCTGTTACTTTATTTTCGTTTTATTATATCCAACCGGATTTTGGTTATCGCACTTGGTTATTAATTGGCATATGGCATTTGCTCGTATTTCCTTCCAGTAATGGATACAACAGTTATAACGATCGCGACACTGGTCCCATTGGCATCCTGGAAAATCCACCCTCTCCCACAAACATGCTTTTAAATGTTTGCAACGGGCTGGACGTCCTTGCGCTTTTAGGAAGCTTTTTGGTGAATGCTTATTTCACGGTGTTTGTCCTCATATATATTGCGGCTTCCCGGTTATACAGCGCAAGAAAGATTCGTCTTAAAAAATTTCCCATCACCGGATTCTTCATCGTGTTTTTCTTTCAGGGCGCCTGGATTTTTTGCGGTAATGTACTCGCCTTATCTTCACCGGAATTATTAATGCAAAAAACCGTTTTATTTTCGGCAATCGCAGCGTCATTCTTCATTGGCACCGTTTATCCGCTCACTCAGGTATATCAGCATACAGCCGACGCTGAAGATGGTGTTACCACCCTTAGCATGGTGCTGGGCTTAAAAGGAACTTTTATTTTTTCGGCCCTCATGTTCATCATGGCGACACTTCTCTTGTATCTTTCGTTTAATCAGGAGGGAAAGCCGGGCCACTTCTGGCTCTTTAACCTGGTGATGCTGGTCTCAACTTTGTATTTTCTGTGCTGGTCTTTTTTGTCTTTTAAAAACGCGTCGCATATTAATTTTAGAAACGTTATGATAATGCTGGTACTATCGGCTGTTTCCAATAATATTTATTTTTTAATTCTCCTTAATAAATAACGTATGTCCTGTATTATCGATATTGCAACGGCCGTACCAGAATTCACTATTGAAAAAGGAGATCTTGAACGCTTTTATTCGGAAGCTGCTGGTAACAGCGATAAAGAATTCTTCTTAAAAAAACTGAATTTTCTTAACCGCAAAACCTCCATCAATAAACGGCACAGTTCTATCCCGGATTATAACGGTGCAGATTTTGAATTGTATAAGAATGGCAATTACACTGCTTCCGTAGATGACCGGATGGCATTATACAAAACAAAAGTATTACCTCTGGCCTCGACAGCTATCGATAAAGTACTTCAACAAACTGGGATTGCCAGTACTGAAATTACGCATCTTGTAACCGTAAGCTGCACTGGTCAGTTTGCCCCAGGCTTCGAGTTTCTTGTTGCTAGGCATTACGGTTTGGAACACATTGAAAAAACAGCTCTTAATTTTTTAGGGTGTTATGCGGGCGTTAAGGCTTTAAAGCAGGCTAATTACATTGCCTTGTCAGATCCTGATGCGTGTGTGCTAATTGTGTGCGCCGAATTATGTTCATTGCATTTCTATCCTTCTTTTTCTGATGAGGACATGGTGGCAAATCTTCTTTTTTCAGATGGCGCCGCCGCTGTAATTGTGTGTGGGGAAAGGAACAGGCACGTGCAGGATAAAGTGGTTCTGAAATTAGATAACGTGGCCACTGCAATCATTCCTGGCTCTGCGGAACTTATGACATGGGATATTACTTCAACAGCGTTCAGAATGTTTTTGAGTAAAGACATTGTAAAAATGCTGCAGGAAAACATTCAACCGGTTATTAAAAATTTTCTGGGGCGAGAAAACGGTAATATTTCTCATTGGGCGATCCATCCTGGCGGTGTAAAAATTGTGGAAGCGGTGCAGGAAGCAATGGGTTTAAACAAGGAACAGTTAAAAGAATCGTACGATACGCTCAGAGATTATGGGAACATGTCCTCTCCCACCATATTGTTCATCCTTAAAAAAATGCTTGACGATTTAAAGTCTAAAGGCAATTTAGGGGATGAAAATATTTTTGTAGCGGCCTTCGGTCCTGGAATAAACGTAGAAATGATTACCCTCGCCTGTATTGACAACAGTATGAATTTGATAACCTCCTCATCTCAGGCACATGCAGTTCAGGAATAGATCTATAGAAAAGGAAATGCTTGACGCGACAGACATTGCGCCGGCCGATCTGTACCGTAACCTGGATGAATTGCATATCATCAATAAGCAATTAGGAGGTTATGCTGTAACGCGTTCCGGTTTAAGAAAAATCTTAAGTTCTACCGGGTCAGTCAATAATATTCTTGATATTGGATTTGGCGGTGGGCACGCTATTAGCCAGATGAGGGAGTTTGCCGATTCGAATAAGGTAAAATTATTTTTCTATGGAGTTGATAATAAAAATGAATGTTTGTCTTATGCCGAACGTCATTTGTCCGGTATGGAAAATAAACAATTGATTTGTGATGATTTCAGAAACGTGCCGGCGCGCCTCCTCGAAAAAACGGATGTTATTCATTGCAGTTTGTTTTTACATCATTTAAATAACCAGGAAATTATCAGCCTGTTTAAATTTGCCAGGGAAAAACGCTGCATCATTTTGGCGAATGACTTGCACCGGCACTGGCTGGCGTTTTACAGCATTAAAGTCCTCACCTCATTATTTTCAAAATCAATTCTTGTTAAGAATGACGCGCCACTTTCGGTGAAACGCGGATTTAAAAAAAGAGAGTTGGTTCATCTATTAAAGGAAGCAGGTTTCACTAATTTTTCCGTCAAATGGTGCTGGGCCTTCCGTTACAGGATAATTGCCAAAGAATGATTTACGATGCCTGTATAATTGGAGGTGGCCTTGCCGGTTTGGCTTTATCCATTGATCTTGCCGGGCGCGGGTTTTCTGTGGTTGTAATAGAAAAGGGAAATTACCCGAGACATAAGGTGTGTGGCGAATATGTTTCGATGGAGTCCTATGATTATCTCCTGAAAATTTGTCCTTCGCTCAAAACAGTAAACTTTCCTTTTGTAAATAAATTCCAGCTAAGCAGCACGGGCAAAAAAGTTTTTAATACGCCGCTGAGCCTTGGAGGATTTGGAATCAGCAGGTATCTGCTTGAGCAATTATTGTATGAGAAAGCAAAACAAGTAGGCGTAACGTTTCACCTCGGTACAAAAGCGAGACGTGTTTTTCAGGATACCCATTTAAAAAGATATTCTGTTAGCATTGCTTCTCAGGAGTTATTTTCACGCCTTGTTTTTACATCTACCGGAAGACGCGCTGATGAGAGAAGAAAAGGCGCCAGTTATGTGGGAGTAAAGTATCATGTAAGACTGGAAAGGGACGAATCGTTAATTGAGATTCATAATTTTCCAGGGGGATATGCCGGCATCTCGAATGTGGAAGAGGGGAAAGCCTGCTTTTGTTATATCATTAACGCGCAATGTATAAAAGGCAGCAACAAGTCGATAGGCGAAGCAGAGAAAAAATATTTATACCGTAATGCCAGACTCAAAGAAATTGTTCGGTCATCAGAATTTTTGTTCAAAGAGCCCGTAACCGTAAGTGGAATAAATTTTAATATCAGGGAAACGGTTGCTGACGGATCATTAATTTTAGGAGACGCGGCGGGAAGCATTGCTCCAATTACCGGCAATGGGATGAGCATGGGTTTACGAGCGGCGTGCATGCTGAGCAAATTCGCCTCGGAATATTTTACGGGAATAATCAGTGAAGCAGAGCTCCGGAAAAAATACAGTAACTATTGGAAGGATGAATTTGAATCCAGAATAAAACTAAGTCGTTATTTTCAAAAGCTCTCTGAAAAGCCATTGCTTTCCAACGTTGCCATCCGTGTATTCAGTGCATGCAGGCCTTTAGCGCGGGCTGCCATTTCGCTTACCCACGGTCAGCCTTTCCTGTAAATCCCAATTATAAAAAATACCAATTTGGCTATTAAAAACCGGCTAATACCGAATTATTGCCAAAGGCAGGGCTTTTGGGCGGTAATTTTACATCACAATTACTAAAGAAAGAAAATCATGAAACCTATGAACATTTTACCTATCGCATTATTAGCTTCTGCATTAACATTTACTGCAGGCGCTCAAAACGCTACAGCCGATAAAACTGCGGCAAAAAAAGTTGAGAAAACCGACAATTCTAAAGGCAGCGAAAGCTTTATGGAGCGTTACTACGCGGTACAGGCAACCTACCCGGCGTTAAAAACCCTGCATGGTAATTTTGCGGCGTCATCGCACACTCAGGAAAAATTTATCGAGCGCTATAACCAGATCAAAGCCGCTTATCCGAAATTAACGGATGCGCACGGTGATTATGCCGGCTCAGAATATTCTCTTGATGAGTTTACAAAACGGTATTTTGAAATTAAAGATTCCTATCCTAAAATGGATAAATACTGGGGTGACTATGCAGGCTCAGCTAAAACGTTACCTGATTTCGTAAAACGTTACAACGAGATTAAAGATTCCTCACCTGATATGTCTGATGCATATGGACAATACGCGGCATCAGATAAAAACTTAAAAGAATTTTCCTCGCGTTATTATGGCGCAAAGGACAGTAAAACTGCAATGCCATGCTACGGTGAATATGCCGGATGTTCTAAGAAATTGAGCAAAGAGTCGAAATAAATTTGTGTGTGTTTAAAATTTAAGAGAGCCGCTGAATTCAGCGGCTTTTTTTTATTCAAAAAAGAAAAATAATTTTCAGATTTCGAGATCAAATTTCAGGATCAGTAAAATCAAATTGGATACAGACCAGGCTTGCTGCATACAGCCTTTTCCCGAACGCGGTGCTGATCCGTCAAACACTTCCGATATTCCATTCAAACACTCATCATAATAAAAATGTTCTTTGAGCTTTTTCAATTCTGACGCAATATCTTTTTTTAATAGAGAAGAATTTTGATTTATCTTAAACACGGCCGTATAATATTCCGGTAAAAGAAAAGGCCATACGGTGCCCTGGTGATATGCCGCGTCCCTCGCCCATACATCGCCAGAATAAAGGGGTTTGAACTGCGGATCATTTACCGCCAATGTGCGCAGGCCGTAAGGCGTAACAAGATACTTCCTAACCGTATTTACAACTTGTTCTTCTTTTGATTTAGCCAGTAAAGTAAAAGGAAGACTAACAGCATAAATCTGATTGGGTCTGATGCATTGACTCACTTCCCCGGTCTCTGAAATAGAATCGTTAAGATAGCCTTTAGGGTTCCAGAACATTTCTTCAAAATTATTTTCAATTTTGTAGATAAGAGCCTTATAAGAATGGTTTGATTTTTTTTCCAAACGTACACTAACGTGTTCAAATATTCGCAGAGCGTTATACCACAACGCGTTTATTTCTACTGCGTAACCGGTTCGTGGAGTGAACACGTGATCGTTGATTCGGGCGTCCATCCATGTAAGTGGGAGGCCGGGCGTGCCACCTGATAAAAGTCCTTTTTCAGTAACATGAATATTGTGAAGTGTACCTTCGATGTGACGATCAATGATCTCCTTTAATTTTTCATAAATGTTTTTAAGAAAAGGAATGTCGTCGAATTTTTGATCGTATTCATATACCGCAATAAACAGCCATAAGGTTGCATCTATGGTATGGTATTCAGGACACTCATTTTCGTAATCCGTAAAACGATTAGGGATCAAACCCTGGTTAAGAAATTTTAAAAAAGTTATAATAACCGACTTCGCTTCTTTTTGTTTGCCGGTGGCGATGCATAAGCCACGTAATGCAATCATGGAATCACGTCCCCAATCGGTAAACCAATGATAACCGGCAATGATGGAATAATTTTCAGTGGACTTTCGATGCACGATAAATTGTTCACCTGAAATTATGAGATCCTTTAAAAATTCGTTCTCTGCTCTACTGGGCACGAGTTCTGAAATCCTGTTTAATTCATTTGTTTTTAATTCTTCAGGATCTGTTGCGAGTACTCCTTCCTCAACAGAAAACATGAGAAACATGGATTCGCCGGGATGAAGAGTACATTCAATGTATCCTGTACTGTAGAGGTCTTCAAGGTAATCCTGCCCGCGTAATTTTTCGAGTGCATAAAAAATATTTTTATTCCAATACCGCTGTTCGGTAAAAATTCCTTTAGTATGCTTAAAATAGAGCGGCTCTGCTCCTGCGTACGCATAGAGTGAGTGCTCATTCTTATTATTCTTCAGAAAAAAATGGTAATCGTGCTCTTCGTGTAATAAGCCATGATAGTCCCTCACGCCAAACAATGGATTTAAACGCAAAATAAATTCTTTTTCACCCTTGTTTTTATATTCAACAATACTTGTGTTTGAGTTAAAGACCATAAAAATTGTCTTCAGTAACTCAGCCCCACCGGCCTTAAACCAGGTAGTGGGCAGCGGTTCGCGTGTAAACTGTTTTATGTGATGATATCCTTCGGGATAAACGGTGTCGGGATACTGGTTGGTTGAAAGATGCACTTCTTCGTTGCCGCAGTATATAGTTTCTTCTACTTTCGACACCATCACCTTTCGTCCTGTAGGCGGATTAAAGGCGGCAACTAACAAACCATGATACCGGCGGGTATTTGTGCCTATAACGGTGGACGAAGCATATCCGCCAAGTCCATTCGTTACGATCCATTCCTTGGTTAAGGTATTTTGATGGTCAGGTAAAGTATGACGGGTGACGCTCACTGCACTGGTATAATTAAAATCCTGCGCCACCTCTGCTTAATTATGATTTTTAAATCTGTTTCAGCAGGGAAATCAGAGTAAATAAAATATGGAGGCCGCTTGTGGCAGGCTGTGAGGGGAGGCAAAGATAAGAGAGAAGATATATCAATGTAAAAAGACGCGCGGATAGTGCGGCTTTATTAAGAACATAACATTTGCTGCTTTGAGAAAAACCAAAATTATGGGGAAAAAAATCAACTACGTTGGGTGAGTCCTTCATTTGATAAAAAAAATTTTCGTTAATTATGTTAAGAAGACTGCCGGGGCAATTAAAAAATGCTATTATTGCAGAGATATAGGTCATTTTGAAAATTCAGATGAAATATCTAAAACCATTAAGTCACTTATTTCGTAAATATCAGTAAAACCCCCTTGCTGAATGAATATAGAAGAATACATAAACTCGGGCATACTTGATTTGTATGTGCTTGGCCTTACCTCTGAGGGAGAGTGCGGGGAAATAGAGTTGCTTGCTTCTGAGCATATTCTGATCAAACAGGAAATTGAAAAATTAAGATCCGGAATTGAAGCCTATGTAAAACTACAAGCTGTTTCTCCGGGTCCGCTTGTAAAGCCACTTTTATTAGCCACCATTGAATATTCTGAGCGGATAAGAAATGGCGAGCAGCCAGTTGAGGCCCCGGAACTTACAGAGGTTTCCAGAATTGAAGATTATGCGCAATGGCTGAATCGAAAAGACATGGCGGCGCCTGAAAAATACGAGGGTGTACATGTAAAAATCATCAGCCATTCCCCAGCTATGACCTGTGCTATTGTGTGGATAGCGAATGAAGCTCCGCCGGAAACCCATACTGATGAACTTGAAAAATTTTTAATTATAGAAGGCGAATGCGATATTATTGTTGACGGTATAAAAAATCATCTTGTGCCCGGCAATTATTTTCCTATTCCTTTACACAAAACACATATGGTGAAGGTTACTTCGCAAATACCCTGTAAGGTTATATTACAGAGGGCGGCAGCCTAAGAGTGATTTTCTAAAACACCCGAATAATTTTCGCCCATTGCTTTTTTTAAATGCTGGAGAGCCATCCGGCAGCGGGTTTTAACAGTGCCTACCGGGATTTTTAACTTAACTGCGATCTCGGCCTGTGAAAATCCTTCAAAATAGGCAAGTTCAATAATTTTCAAGTGATCTTCCTTTAAACTTTCCACAACTTTTTTTAATCCAATATGATCATGCGCGTTATCCTGTGGCGATTGAGGTTTCTGCCTGGCATAGAGGTCGATTTGAATAGTATTTTTTTCTACCCTTGCCTGTTTCGAACGAAGATGATCTATCGCGGTGTTTCGGGCAATGTTCAGCATCCAGGTAAACAAGCGCGATTTTTTTGATTCGTACTTGTTAGCGTTATTCCATATCTTAAGAAAACTTTCCTGTAAAAGATCTTCCGCAATTTTTTCATTGTTTACCATTTTCATCAGAATACCGTAGAGTGAAGGCGAGAAATGATCGTATACCTTTCCGAACTTCGCCGGATCAGCTGATAAAAGATGTTCAACAAGTTCATTCTCCGTTGGAGGCATAATGATTTTTGATCTTATTTCTAAATTAGACATAGTTTTTTTAATTTCCTTACAAAACGCTGAAATATTTATTCCAGCTAATCGTTTTTTAGATGCAAAAACAGTACTTCAGCTCACAACGCGTTTATAATCAATAGTTTAGATCAATGGTTTAAAATCATAAAGAAACAGTAATGCAATAAGCCGAGGCGTTTAATTACCATGGTGGAATTATATTGAGTAATTTTAAGATTCTCATTGTTTGTGTTTCGTAAAATATTTAAACTTTTATTCTGGTCCATTCTTATTTGGTTGTTTGTAAGGGTGTTTTTATTTCAAACCTTCCGGATTCCTTCTGCCAGCATGCATGGTAATTTATTTGAAGGTGATTATGTAGTAATTAATAAGCTGGCCTATGGCACACGATTGCCAATGACCCCCTTATCTTTTAAGAAGAATTTTCTGGATTGGATCAGTATCCCTTACTTCCGTTTATGGGGATACAGTGAGATCAGGCATAACGACCTGGTTGCCTTTAATTTTTCTTTAACCGATGAGCTGCCGGTTGACCTGAGAGAGGAATATATTAAACGTTGCGTAGGCTTACCGGGAGATAGCCTAGAAATAAAAAATGGAATTGTTTACGTGAATAATGAATCAAAAGAACCCGCAAATATTTATAATCCTTATATCGTCACCTATAATGATAAAGCGGATTCCAACGCGTTGAAGGATCTTGGAATTACTCCCGGCAACAGTGAAGGAAAAAATCAGCATTTATTAATGAGTACCGAGCAGGCGGCTTCTTTATTAAAAACAGGCACATTAAAATCTGTAACACTTGATATTTATGATAAAGACTATTATCATCCTTCGGTGTTTCCGAATTTTTCAGAATACAACTGGAATATTGATCATTACGGCCCTGTTTTCATTCCCGGCGAAGGAGATAGTGTTGGCCTTAGCCCTGTTAGCCTTCTTTTGTACCAGCGTATTATCGAACGATTTGAAAAGAAAACAGTAGCGATAAAGCACGACTCCGTTTTTATTAGCAACAGCTATCAAAAATATTATACATTCCAACAAAATTATTATTTTATGGTGGGAGATAACCGGCATAACTCGATCGACAGCCGGCATTGGGGCTTTATTCCTGAAAGCCATATTATCGGCAAAGCTTCTTTGTTGCTTTATTCGAAAAGAGAAGGTAAAACTATGTCATTATTCAGGTAAGTTTTTGATGCTGGATTTATCTTTAGCCGTCTTTAATTACCCTTTATCTTAACTTTCAGAAAAAAATATGAATGCTTGTATTTTAAACACCTGGAAAACAGCACAATTTTTTTTGGGGTGAAAAATCCAGGGAGGCTTTCTTCCCGTATATATTATCAATAACTAATCCTGTTAAAAAATGAAAAAATCTACTAAACTAGTATTGGGAGCTACCTGTGTTCTGGCAACGGCCTTGACATTCAGCTACTTCGATACACAAAACTCTCTGTTACAGGCATCCAGCCACAGGGAGGCGCCGCTGATCTCGAACGATCCGCTGGCCGACAATACTGATTTGTATGCCTTCCGGAGTCCGGACGATACAAACAAAGTAACCATTATTGCCAATTATGTTCCAATGGAACTTCCGCAGGGTGGACCGAATTATTATTCTTTCGGAACCAACATCCGGTATGAAATCCATATTGAAAATAATGGCACCACTGGTGACGATATCACGTATCGTTTTACATTCAGTAAAATCAACGAGGACACCACAACGTTTTTCAATATCCGTTTGGGAAAACAAAATTTGAAAACAACCTACATGGCTGAGAAGAGCGTAAATGGTGGTGCGTTTACAACCATTGTTGCAACCGGAATTGTGCCTCCTCCAAACATCGGACCTCGTTCTATTAATGACCCTGTAGTAGGTTTAAATACTACGTATCCTGCATTAGTTTCTGCTGCCATCGCAAACGCGACAGGTACAGGCGGAGAGAAAATCTTCTGCGGACCAGTTGACGATCCTTTTTATGTGGATCTCGGTGGAATTTTCGATCTTGGTCAAACCCGTGCCGGTGCTGGTGCGAGAGATGGTCTGGGACATAAAAATGTTCACACGATCGCCTTACAAATTCCGATTTCAACGCTGCAAAAAAATAACTTAGCGGTTAGTTCAGCTACTAATATTTTAGACAGTCGTTTCATCATCGGTGTTTGGGCTTCAGCAAGCAGGCCAACAACGCGTACTTTAAGTACAGCAGGAGCTAATCCAAACGATGCCGGTACTTACGTACAGGTTTCCCGTATTGGAATGCCTTTAACCAACGAAGCAATTATTCCAATCGGATCAAAAGATCTTTGGAATTCACGCACGCCTTACAACGAAATTGCTTACCACGAAACATATTTCTGTAATCCGGAATTAGGTTTATACATGGATCAATCTCAGTTCGGTGGCGCAGTACCAGCA
>JACDDR010000187.1 GCA_013816895.1 Bacteroidota bacterium | reverse complement strand
CTGTTCAGGCCCTCAACGCATCGTCTTCGCGAGGCTTACAAAATAATAAACCGTGCCGAAGCGATCTCATACTTTTGTCAGACTGAGTTCACAGAAGAAATTCCTTCGCTATCCGAACTGTCATATCGATCCCGACTAGATGTCTGGAGAGATGTCTGCATGATACATTTTGGTTACAGATCTCTCTTCCGACGAAACTGTCGGAATCGAGATGACAGCGTTGATAACGAACTGTTCAGGCCCTCAACGCATCGTCTTCGCGAGGCTTACAAATAATAAACCGTGCCGAAGCGATCTCATACTTTTGTAAGACTCAGTTCACAGAAGAAATTCCTTCGCTCGCTACTCGCATTGTCATATCGATCCCGACTAGATGTCGGGAGAGATATCTGCACAATACATCTGGGTTACGGATCTCTCTTCCGACGAAACTGTCGGAAGAGAGATGACAGCGTTGATAACGAACTGTTCAGGCCCTCAACGCATCGTCTTCGCGAGGCTCACAAATAATAAACCGTGCCGAAGCGATCTCATGCCTTTGTTACATTAAGGTCAGGAAAGGGACCCACTCGCTAATCGCTTTGTACTTTCTATGTGGTTAGGCTTAATCCTCCAGCGTTCCAAACTTACCTTTATGAAAATCATCATAAGCCTGCATGATCTCTTCCTTTGTATTCATTAAAAAAGGACCATAGGGCACAATGGCTTCCTTTATTGGCTCGCCGCTCATTACAAGCAATATGCAGTCTTCAGTAGCAGTGGCTATAATCTCCGTGCCCTCATTTCGGAACAAAACAAAATTATCATTGGCTGCGGCTTTGTCGTTAATAACGACGGCACCTTCTATGACGATGATAGCTGTATTATACTTTTCAGGAAGCTCAACATTTACTTTCGCGCCTTTTTTTAAACGGATGTTGTATAAATGAAGCGGACTAAAAGTAGTGGCTGGCCCTTTTACCCCATTAAATTCCCCTGCTACTACTTCCACAGTTCCCGCGCTATCGGGTAAGTCTGCCTTTCCCAATTGTGCGCGTGTAAAACCCTGGTAGGCAGGCTTTGTCATTTTATGTTTCGCGGGAAGGTTCACCCAAAGCTGCACCATTTGAAATATGCCGCCCGCTTTACTGAATTCCTTTTCATGGTATTCCTTATGCAGTACGCCACTGCCGGCCGTCATCCATTGCACGCCGCCTTCTTCAATAACGCCGCTGTTTCCCCAGCTGTCGTGATGCGCAACTTTTCCGTAGTAAGCAAGGGTCACCGTTTCAAAGCCCCGGTGCGGATGCACGCCAACGCCCCGCTGTTTTTCGGAAGGACCAAATTCAATTTTTGAGCCGTAGTCTATCAGAAAAAAAGGACTCATGCGTGTTATATCGTGTTTGCCTGGTAAAAAATTATGTACGCGGAATCCATCGCCCACCATGTGTGCTGGCGGAGCTGGTATAATTTCTTCGATCGTTTTAATCATGGTTTGTTTTTTTATTTCATCACAAAATTACGACATCCTCAGCTCGATATAAACTCATTCCAACAGACTCACGTTAATTTTTACCAATAAGCCGGGCAATTTATACCACATATTAACAGGCGTGAAAATTATATCATTCACGGTAGATGCAAAAGTTATTTCTATTCGCGTTATTGCTTTTCGCGTTTTCTTTTAAACCGGGAGAGCCGCCATGCGAAGAGATCAGGCTCAGGGATAAAGCACTCTTCCCCGTAGGCGCTGCTGTTAACACCGATAAATTAAAGAACGAAGAAAACTACTGGAAGATTGTGCCTGTGCAATTTAACAGCCTTACACCGGAACGTATTATGAAACCGGCTTATCTTCATCCTCAAAAAGACAAATATAATTTTTTTGAAACCGATCATTTAATGGATTTTTGCAAACAGTTTAAGATTCGATTGCATGGCCATACACTTATCTGGCACAAATCCTTACCCGAATGGATGGAAACGTTCAAAGGAAATAAAACAGAATGGGAAGCCTTGATGAAAGAACATATTCAAACCATTATTCATCACTGCAAAGGAACTATTAAAAGCTGGGACGTTGTGAACGAAGCCTTTAACGACGACGGTACACTGCGAAAAAATATCTGGTTGAAGAACATCGGTGAATCCTATATCGAAAAAGCGTTTTTATACGCCAGCGAGGCGGATTCTACCGCGAAATTTTTTTACAATGATTATTCGCTCGAAAAACACGGAGAAAAATTTGGCGCCGTAATTGCGTTTTTAAAAGGCTTAAAAGCCAAAGGAATTAAGGTGGATGGCGTGGGTATGCAGATGCACGTTGCTCTCGATTACCCTGTAATAACAGATATAGACGCAGCCGCCATGCATTTACAGGAAGAAGGTTTTCTGGTGCATTACTCAGAAGTGGATATTTCTATCCGCGCCGGACAAAGCATATTCGCGAAACGCAGTAATTTACTCGCCTTACAAAAACAACGCATCAAAGCGATCACTTCAGGGTTTATGAAACTAAAACAAGCGTATCGTTTCGGAATTACTTTTTGGGGGGTGAGTGATAATGATTCCTGGTTAACAGAAGAATCACTGCGCGCAATGCCTTTACTCTATGATGCCAGTTACAAGATCAAGCCTATGTATTGCGGCTTTGTGGAAGCGCTCGAGAACTAGATCTTAAGTTCCTTCGCGTGACGCGACGATTTACTCGGATTCCATGGATCATCATACGATTTCTTAAAAAAGAATTCACTGATGTAAGCAATGGTGCGCACCACTCTTAAATAATATCCGAAGTAAAATACCATACAGGGCATATACAGCAAGAAATATGTGATGGATTCATTCTTACGGTCGCGGAACATGGAGAAGCAGATATACTTGAGATAATTGGAGCAGGTGTAAAGAATAATATTAAAGGGAATGATGAATCCAATAAGAGAAGTAAAATTCAGAAGCATGTCTATAATATAAAACCACCATTTAAAATTTAAAACAATGTTGTAAGCTATATTTTCGAAAGAAGAGATAAAGTTAGGCCAGTTAAACAATTCGTTCGGATAAAAAACGTCTTTATGTTTTCGCACCCTGAAACGGATGATTGATTTATCCCAGCGCAGGCGCTGCTTTGTGAGTTTTTTATAGGTGTCCGGCGCATTCGTCTGGCACACGGCATCCGGCTCAAAGCCGATCTTGTACCCCAGTTTTCTTAGCTTAAGTGTAATGTCGCCATCAAGTCCGGGACCAATATCCCAGCCTCCTACCCTATCCAGCGCATCTTTCCTGAAAGCACCAAAGGCACCGGAAATAACCCTGTACAAACCAAGATAACTGG
>JACDDR010000087.1 GCA_013816895.1 Bacteroidota bacterium | reverse complement strand
AGGTTATTATTTAGAAGCATCCTATCAGTATTTTGGAAAAAGCCTGGGAAGCGGTTTTGAGTACTCAAAAATATTCATAGATGCTGTTAAATACCTTCGGATTTATGAACATCATATTATTGCGATAAACTTTGTCAGCGACAATACAATAGGAAATCCGCCGTTTAATCAGCTAGCGCTTTTAGGCGGAACAAAGCGCATGAGAGGCTATTATGAAGGTCGGTTCAGAGATAAAAATATGCTGATAATGCAAGCTGAATACCGTACCTCCTTTTTTGGGCGACTGGGTGGCACAATTTTCGGAGGTATTGGTGAAGTAACTGATCATTGGGTAAATTATAATTTTAAAAACGTCAAATACAGTTACGGAGCAGGGCTAAGAGTTGTTCTTGATAAAAAAGAAAAAATTAATCTCCGGTTGGATTTTGCTTTTGGACAGAATACTCAAGGATTATATTTAACCATAGGAGAAGCGTTCTAGAAACATAAATTATTTACCTGAAGGATGAATTTTATTCTGAATTTTTTTGAAAGAAAAATAACCTGTGATTGCAGTGGTTGTGCCGATAATAAGGTAGATCCAAAAGGGAATATTTCTTCCGAAAATTATAAGGTAAATATTGGCAGCATTAAAAATAAAAGCAGCGGTGACAGAAGGAACAAAGATGGATTTTTTCTTTCTGTTATTCCTGACAATCCATGCTACGGCTGCAAGAAAAAGCGGAGTTGCAATAACATGAATGCCAACAAATATAACCGGATCAACATGATATTTATTACCAATAACAGTGTAGTAATTTTTAATTGATTCCCACATACGCAAAGATATGCAACCAAACGATAAAAACGCAGCGAAGACAATATAACTGCCCCGGGGTGGATGGCAAGGCAAGAATGCTGATGCTAAAAATGGCGCAAATGCTCCCCCAGAATTGGGAAATAGATTATGAGGATTTAAGCAATGTATATGGCAGGGAACAGATTCGAAGCTGTAATGCCTGTGTATCCACCTCAATGGCATTATGTGTGTGGCCATGCAATTGTTATAGCCCTAAAAGTATTCGCGAACCCGATCTGATGTGGAATGCAGACTTATATGCCCGTTTAGATATGGCGGATGCCTGGGCAATCATCGGGCCGGTTAACTGGTATTCAGCATCAAGTAATTTAAAGTTAATGTTTGATCGCATGGTTTGTATGAATGGAGGTAATCCTGATGAAAAATTAATAGATCATAAAGATCCTGAAAAGGCAATGGAACTTGAACATAAAGAAAAGTGGAAAGAGTTAAGCCTGAATCATCTTGAAGGACGAACCGCGGCCTTTTTCTGCTACGGTGATCGTGGTGGTGATGAATTGGATGACACAGGCCGTCCCAAAATACTGGCACACAAAAACTATTTCACTCCGTTGCAAGAACCTTTTAAAGACATGCGGGATAGCTATGCACCTTTAGTTTGGCAGTGCAGGTATGGGGGCGTCGAAGTTCCGGATAAGTTATGGGCTTATACTGACAGTGGCCTGAATAAGAAATATAGCGACAATCAATCAGAGGATGTGATAAAGGAACAGGTTTTTATGGGGGATTTTACGAACTGGGTTAATGCTTTTTCAAGCTTCGTGGAAAAGAAAGGAAAAGTGAGACCCGGAAAATATCGGGCATACGGCTATAAGCCCCCATCACTTTTATGGCATGAGTTGCTAACCGGCATCCGGGCATGGAAACTCAGGTTCGGTAAACCTCCGAAAAAATCCTCACCACTACAGCAAATGAAACTTAATTTGAATAAGGATTCAACCCTTCATCCGAAAAGAACCGAAGGAAAAAAACTCAGAGAATAGAAAAACAGAAAGTTCACTTTTTCAAAAAACGCTTAATTTTTGACTCAACATGGCTTAAATAGCTTGGTATGATTTTTTAAATAGGTTCTATCAGATCTATGATTGATAAGAAAAATTGCGAGTTTCTCTTTAAAGAAAGGGAAATGGCTAATCAAATCCGCGCCTTCGATTGGTCGAAAACACCGCTTGGCCCCTGTTGCAGACTGGCCTAAAGGCTTGCGTTCCGCATTAAACACTTGTTACAACATTAAAGATTCCGAATTAGGTGGGATTGGCAGTGACGCCGGCAATTGGGATAAACGCAATCGTATTAGGAGTGAAGAACGATTAAAAGATCAAAACCGGGTTTTGGAAATGATTACTGAAGGAAAATCTTTATCCGAAGCACTGGACTTTTTAATTATGAGTATTGAGCGGCACGCCTCGGACCATGAAATGAAGGCCTCGATTCTTTTACTGGATGATGAAGGAAAACGTTTGCTTCACGGCTCTGCACCTAGTTTGCCTGAGGCGTACAATCAGGCTATAGACGGCATTGCCATCGGCGAGCATGTTGGTTCCTGCGGAAGAGCGGCTTTTACCAAAAAAGCAGTCATAGTATCCGATATAAAAACTGATGTGTTGTGGAAAGATTTTAAGGATCTGGCAATCAGTCATAATTTAAGGTCATGTTGGTCAACACCGATCCTGTCAGAAGATAAGGTTCTTGGAACCTTTGCATTATATTATAACAAGCCTCATACTCCAACCAAAGAAGATCGTAACACGATAGAATTTGCTAAACATACAGCAGCATTGGTTATTATAGCAAAGAAAAGAGAAGAGAAATATAAAATAGTTAAAGAGCAACTTGAGCTTACGTTTGAGAATATACCTTCTGCTATCTACCATTTAGATAAAGACGGTAATGTTCTTTACTTAAATAAAAAAGGTGCAAACCTAATGGGCTATTCCAGTGTGGAAGAGGTGCTGGCAGTAAAAGATGTTTCTAAATTGCGCGAAAAATTAGATTCAACATTCCGGGTTCTTGACGAAAAGGGAGTTCCCTTCCCAAGAGAGAGAAGTTCCATTTCCCTGGCTTTTAAAACTGGTAAGCCGTGTGAAACGGTTTTACAATTTATTAATCGTAATTCGGGTTCTTCATTATGGCTTCTTTCAAGAGCTGCCCCAATGCTGGATCAAAAGGGGGAAATTACAACAGTACTTGCCATAGCAACAGATATAACATTTCAAAAAAATTCTGAGCAAGCTATCCGCCAAAGTGAAAATCGGCTCCGACACCTGACCAACAGTTTACCACTCGTGGTTTGGACGGCTTCTCCTGACGGTAATCTCATTTTCATTAGTCAACAATGGGAAAATTATTATGGAAATTCAATTGCAAAAAGTATGGGTATGGGATGGACATCCTTTGTGCACCCCGATGACCTTGACAGGGCCGCTGAATTGTGGAAACAATCTCTCCTTACCGGAAACGATTATGAGGCCGAATTCAGAGTACAGCACAAAAGCGGGAAATACCATTGGATCCTGGTTCGCGCTATTCCGGCCAAGGATGATAAAGGAGCAATAAACATTTGGCACGGCTCTAACACCGACATACAAGATAAAAAAGAAGCAGAGAAAATTATTTTTGAAAGTGAAAGCCGTTTTCAAAACCTCATACATACTGCACCGGTCGGCATTATATTACTCACAGGGGAGAATTCTAAAGTCGAAATTGTAAATAACGCTTACGGACTACTGATTGGTCGTACACCGGAAGAATTGTTAGGAAGGGATTTGTTTACAGTTATCCCCGAGGCAGAAGAAGCATATCGCCCCGTTGTTGATAGCGTACGAATGACTGGCGAACCACTTTATTTATATGATGCGCCATACGAAGTAAAAAGAGATGAAAAAACAATCAACGGTTATTTAAATATAGTTTGCCAGCCTTACCGTGACTCCAGCGATGCAGTCATAGGTGCACTTATTTTGTGTCAGGACGTCACAGAATCGGTAATGGCGAAGAAAGCCTTACAGGAAAGTGAAACTCGTTTCAGAACCCTTGCCGAAACTTTGCCGCAGATGATCTGGATGCAAAGAATTGACAGGACTATAGAATATGCATCAGAGAACTGGGAAAAATACACCGGAATTAAAGACTTTGCGGAAGCGTGGAAAGTTATGACACACCCAGACGACAGAGAAGAGATTATGCACGTTTGGGAACAGGCAATAGCTACCAACTCTTCTTTCAGACACGAGGTGCGTTTGAAAAATAAATCTGGCGAATACAGATGGCATAGTGCAGCAGGCGAACCGATACGGGATGAAGAGGGAAATGTAGTTAAATGGATAGGAGTTTTAACTGATATTCAGGAACAAAAAACTTTTTCAGATAAACTAGAATCCTTAGTTGCTATAAGAACAAAGGAACTTGGACATAGCAATGAAGATTTGCAACAATTTGCTCATGTTGCCAGCCATGATTTAAAAGAACCCATCAGAAAAATAAAGATATTTTTAAACTTGCTTGAAAGTCGCTACGAGGAGGCTTTACCAGAGGGTGCCAGGCTTTATATCAAAAAAGTACAAAACTCGGCAGACCGAATGAAAGCCATGATTGAAGGAGTTTTACTTTACTCTTCGTTAAACTCGTACGATAAGAAATTTGAAAAAGTAGATCTTGGCCCTATATTGGAAAGCATTCAAGGCGACCTTGAAGTCCTGATTAAAGAAAAAAAAGCTGTGATTGAATTTTCTGATTTACCCCAAATTGAAGGCATCAGAGTATTGATTTATCAATTATTTTATAACCTCATTAATAATTCCTTAAAATTTTCTTCTCGAACACCGGTTATAAAAATAACCTCAAAAACAAATAATTCCAAAGCTTTAGTTGAAATAACAGTTAAAGACAATGGTATAGGATTTTCAGAACAGGATGCTGCACGTATTTTTGAAACCTTTATCCGCCTCCATTCAAAGGATCTCTATGAAGGTTCTGGAATAGGCCTGGCGCTATGCAAGAAAATAGTTGAGAGACACAAGGGCACTATTATCGCAAAGGGTAAAAAAGGGGAAGGAGCTACCTTTACTATTACATTACCTATAAAACACGGGGAAGAAGCTATTTAACATGAAGCGAAAATATTTTTTCCGATCAATGACGCTTCAGGTGGCATGTTTTTTTTAAAATAAAATAGTAGTTAAATTTCTTCGCTTATAAAAAGCGTATTTACGTAATTTGAAATTGTTTTGAAAAACCGGAAATTACGGGCAGGTTGTGCCGTAATCATTACTGATTTCAATCCGCCCGTGGCCATCAAACATACCTGAAAGCCGCCCGGAGCTAACAACAGCATTCAATGCGCCTGGTGGCCTCATAAAAAACGTATCGCCAAAACAACCAATAAAATTAAACCTGAATAAGGATACAACACTTCACCCGAAAAGGGCTGAAGGAAAAAAGTTAAAATAAAGAACAATGAAAACAATATTACTCAATCTTCAAATACTAATATTTCTTTCTGCCTGCGCACAGCAAAATAAAAAAGCGGAACAAAATAATTCAAAAAGCACTAACATTAAACTCCTTGATAGTACCTGGACAGATAAGGTCGTTAAAAGTAAGGAAGAGTGGAAAAAGATTCTTACCCCTGAACAATATAATATTACCAGGGAACAAGGAACAGAGCCTGCGTTCAGCAGTACATATAATAAAAACCATGAGTCCGGAATTTATTATTGCGTTAGTTGTGGCAATCCCTTATTTAATTCAACAAACAAATTTGAATCAGGTACCGGATGGCCAAGCTTCTGGAAACCCTATTCGCAAAGAAGCGTTGATGTATCAACCGATAATTCTATGGGAATGCAGCGGGACGAAATATCCTGCAAACGTTGTAACGCACACATCGGGCATGTTTTTAACGACGGGCCACTACCTACAGGATTAAGGTATTGCACTGACGGGGTGGCATTGCTGTTTAAAGCAAAAGGCAATGAGCCTACCGCTAATCTCTCAGCATATAATAAAGCCACATTTGCTGCAGGGTGTTTCTGGTGCGAAGAAACCGTTTTCGAAAGTGTAAAAGGTGTGGCCGAAGTAATTTCAGGCTATGCCGGAGGCACTACAAAAAATCCATCTTACGAAGAAGTAGGAAGTGGTAAAACAGGTCACGCGGAAACCGTTGAAATTTACTATGATTCCACTAAAGTTAATTATCAAACATTACTTAAAGTGTTTTTTGCTTCACAAGATCCCACCCAGGTTAATGGCCAGGGCCCAGACCAGGGCACCCAATACAGATCCATTGTTTTTTACAGAAACCTATATGAAAAACAAGTGACTGAAAATTACATTCATGAATTAAATAAATCGGGAAAGTATAAAAAACCAATCGCCACTCAGGTAATCCCTTATGAAGTATTTTGGAAAGCCGAGGATTATCATCAGAATTATATTCAACACCATCCCACTGATTCCTACGTTCAAAATGAATCCCTTCCACGAATTAAGAGAACACAAAAACAATTTCCTGAGCTTTTTAAGCCGGAACAATTATTAATCAAAAGTAATTAAATGCCGCGGGAAATAAGTTTATGATTAAAAAAAAAGAAATTATTGTCATTATCCCGGCATTTAACGAAGAAAATTCGGTTGCAAATGTTATTCGTGATATTCCCATGGATATTGTGTCTGAAGTAATTGTTGTAAATAATAACTCACGCGACAATACCAAGCTGAATGCTCAAAAGGCGGGCGCAACTGTTCTTGACGAAAAAAATCAGGGTTACGGTTTTGCCTGTCTTATGGGAATAGCTTATGCCCGGGAAAGAATTCCAAAACCTGATATTATCCTATTTATTGATGCTGATTATTCCGACCATCCCGAGGAAATAAAATTTCTTATTAAGCCCATTATGGAAGATGACGCTGATATGGTAATAGGCTCAAGAGCCCTTGGTAACAGGCAAAAAGGATCAATGACGCCGCAACAGATAGTTGGAAACAAACTGGCAATTAACTTGCTGAAGCTCCTGTACGGAGTCAAATACACCGATCTTGGGCCCTTCAGAGCAATTAAGTTTGATAAATTGTTGGAGTTAAAAATGAAAGACACAACTTACGGGTGGACCGTTGAAATGCAGCTGAAAGCAGCCAAAAGGAAAATGAAAATAACCGAAGTGCCCGTAAGCTACCGCAAAAGAATTGGATCCTCTAAAATTAGTGGTACGGTTAAAGGTACTGTAATGGCCGGCTACAAAATTATTACCACCATTTTTAAACACATTTAAGATGAAGCAACTATTTTTTCCTCCTCTCTTGTGTTAACGTACAATGATAAAACGCAGTGTTTCACCAATTCCTTTTTATATAATCCTCAGTCTTTCGATGGTTATGTATATACTGCTTGGCTATTTTACTAAGCGTACAGAATTTTCACAGATCGTTACTCTTTTCGGATTGTTATTTGCAGGCTACGCTTATCATACACTCGCCGGCATTGATGAAAAGCTACTTAAACATGCCATTTCGTTTTCGCTTTCATTCAGGTTATCATTGCTGTTTATGGTTCCAAACCTGTCGGATGATTATTTCAGATTTATTTGGGACGGGAGGTTATCCGCACATGGCATTAATCCTTTTATCATAACACCATCCTCATTAATTGGTTCATCTCAGGCTTCATCAATGGGCATGACCACTGAATTATATTCTCAATTAAATTCACAGGAGTATCACACCATTTATCCACCCGTTTTACAATTTATTTTTTGGATATCTGCGCACATTTTTCCCGGGCATGTGATGGGTAGCCTTATTGTTATGCGCTTGTTTATAGTAGCTGCTGAAGCGGGAAGCATTTTTCTTATTTCGGCACTTTTAAAGAATGCAGGACTGCCATCTAAGAATATATTATTATACGCTTTAAACCCTCTCGTGATCGTTGAGCTTACCGGAAACCTTCATTTTGAAGCGGTAATGATTTTTTTTCTGCTACTCTTCGTTTTCTTTTTTATTAAAAAAAGGCCAACGCTTTCAGCTATTGCATTTTCTCTGGCAGTTTGTTCTAAATTATTACCCTTAATGTTTCTTCCGCTATTTTTAAGAAGAATAGGAATAAAAAAAAGTTTCCTTTTCTATTCGGTTTGTCTCGCAACAACGGTTTTACTTTTCCTTCCATTTATAGATGTTTCCTTTTTTCAAAATATATTTTCCAGTCTTAATCTGTATTTCCAGAAGTTTGAATTTAACGCCAGCATTTTTTATTTAATTCGCTGGGGAGGCTTTCAGGCATTTGGCTTTGATGTGATCGGGACGGCTGGAATCATTTTGTCTCTGATTACAATTACCTGTATCATTTCAGTTGCCTGTTGCAAAAAGCCAGAGGGCGAAAGCTCGTTTTTTTATGACATGTTAATTTGTCTGACCGCTTACTTTGTCTTTGCCACCACTGTTCATCCCTGGTATATTTCCACATTAGTCCTGTTTTCTGTCTTTACTACTTATAGGTTTTCCTTGGTGTGGTCTGGCTTAATTGTTTTAACTTATTTTACTTACCGTAGTGTTCCTTATTCCGAAAACTTACTGATCGTTGTTATTGAATATTGCATATTGTGTGGCTTTGTAATTTATGAGTGGAATACCCGAAAAATTAAGCCGCATATATTAGTTGAGAATATAAGGTAGTTCAAAGAAGCGATTTCCGGTTGTGAAAGCCCGTTTAATTTAAACTTAAAGCCCTTCAGAAATGAGGGGTTTCAGTTGAAGTGGGCGAAAGAGCAATAAAGACTTTAAAAAAACCTCGGCGATTTGTAATCGTGTTCATTTTTCTTAAATCCATTAAGAACCGCCTGCAGCATTATTTCGTGCGAACCGTTGCTTTGTTTTCTTAATTGCGAAGAATTAAAATCATAGGTGTAGCCAATTCGTATTTTATTAATTGCAAAACCTATAAGGCCTACAATAGATTCTTTATACCTGTAAGTAGTCCCGATCCAGATCATATTTTTATACATCACATTTGTATTTAATTCCAATTGCGTTTTAAATACCGCGCTCTTTACAAGTAATGCCGGAGTGATGGTGATGTCTTTTACAACGATTTTATATTTCGCGTAGAAAAAATAGTGTCTTGGTACTTTATATACCGTAGCATTACTCATAGATTGCGTGATGTGAGTAGAAGATAAACCGGTTGTAAAATTTTTAGAATTGAATTCAAGCCCGGCTGCAAAATCCGGTAAAAACAAACTCGATTGCGCGTAAATAGCGTTAGGATCAGAGCTCTGTTCAAAAACGAGTTTGGTGCCGTCTAATTTTTTATTGATAAAGCCGCCCGAAAAACCAGCTGATAAAGAAGATGCTTCGGATAACTTTATGTGATAGGCATAACTCAGTTTTAAATTCAAAGCATTTTCGTAACCAATTTGATCGTTAATAAGGGTTAATCCTACACCGCCTTTTAACTGGCTTACATAAGCGTGCGCGTTAAAAAACTGGGTGCCTGGCGAGCGATCCATTCCTATCCATTGTTTACGCGCAATAAGCGAAGCAATCAGTTTATCGGAATTACCTGTAGCCGCGGGATTAAAAGTAACTTCATTAAACATAAAATGACTTAACTGAAAATCGTTTTGCGCGTAAAAGGCCCCGCAGTTTAAAAGTAAAAAATATAGAATTTTTTTCATGTGTATTGGTGTTATTTCTTTACTACTTTAAATGTTGTTCGTCTGTTCAAAGCATGATCTTCATCCGACGATGCGTCTTTTTTAAGGGGCTGAGATTCGCCATAACCTCTGGCAAACATTCTTGCTTTAGGAACTCCTTTTATGATCAGGTAATTCACCACGTTCTGAGCACGTTTCTGAGAGAGCGTTGTGTTGTATTCAGCTCCGCCTTTTTCATCGGTATGAGAACTGATTTCAATTACAACTTTCGGGGTTTCAATTAAAATGCGGGCAAGTTTATCCAATTCTGTTTTACTTTCGGCTTTTAATTCTGATTGATTAAAGTCGTAGGAAATGTTTGGGATCACAATTTCTTTTTTACTGATCTTAAGCAATCCAAAATTCAGATCTATGCCTGTTTTTACTGAGAACTCCATGTTTTCCTTAACCCCAACAGTGGAAAGGCTTTTAGAATCGCTGAAAAAACCTTCCTTTACCGCGGTTACGGCATATTTTAAATCCGGTTTAAGATTTTTAAAATTAAACTCGCCTGTTGAACCCGTTGTTATAGAATCTATAATGCCGTTATCTCCTTTAAAATAAACGGTAACATTGTGTACCGGTTTGTTTGTTTCCGCATCCACAATCATTCCTATCGCGTTTAATACAAGAGGAGCGCGGTTAAAAGAATAGATGTCATCCTGTCCTTTTCCTCCTTCGCGGTTAGAACAGAAATAGCCTTCCAGCACCGATCTTCCTGATACAAACGAAAAATCATCAGCGCTTGAATTGATAGGGGCAAGTAAATTTACAACCGGCCCGGTGATCACATTGTTTTTTAATTTCACGTAAAAAATATCCAAACCTCCATATCCGGGATGCGTGTTGGAAGAGAAATATAAAATAGTGTCTCCGGCAATAGAAGGAAACACTTCGTTACCGGAAGTATTAATAATATTACCGGCATTAACCGGTGCACTCCATTGACCTCCTTTGCGCGAAATACTCCAGATGTCTTTACCTCCAAGGCTACCCGGCATGTCTGAAACAAAATAAAGAGTGTTGCCGTCCGACGTTATCGCGGGGTGACCGATATTATAACCCGGATTGCTGTATTCAAAAACTTTTGATTTGCCCCAGGTATTATCGTTAGCATCGTACACGGAATAAAAAATGCTGCAGTTTTCTTTGTTTCCTGAAGCACCGTTGCACTGCATAAAATAGCCGGTGTTTTCTTTACTGCTATATGCAAATGTTCCGTCGTTAAATTTGGTGTTAACCCCGCCTTTCAGTTTCACGGGCTCTTTCCATTTATTTGAAATACTTCCCAATCTGCTTGAATAAATATCCGAGAATCCCTGTCCGGTATAATTATCCTGCCTGTCGTTGTTGCTAAGACGCGATGAAGCAAAAACTAATTCATCATTTACAATGGCTAATCCATATTCACTATAAGGCGAATTGAGTTCTTCCAGATTTTTTACTTCAAGTGGGATAGCAGATTTTTTACCGCTAAGAGCAAAGTCGCATGAAACTAGTTTACTGTTAACCGAATTATCGCCCGAACGTTTTTTGTATTCAAGGAAGGCTATTTTTGCAGCTTTGTAATCACTCAACAAAGCCAGAATCTCGCCGTATTGCAAATAAGCCTTCGGATCAGAATATCCTTCTTCTATTGCCTTTTCGGTATATTCTTTTGCTTCTTTAAATTTATTAATAGCGTAAAAGGAAGAGCCGAGTTTATAATAAATAACCTTTGTATTTTGCGGACTACTGTTTTTTTTAAGGATATGCTGATAAAGTTCAATAGCCGTGGAATACTTACCGTGAGCAAATGCTGTATCTGCTTTCTCCAGGCTTTTCTGGCCAATTGCAAGCAAGGGAAAGCTAAGTAAGAGAATGTATAAAGTTCGTGTAAAGTACATAAGCGATCTATTCCTCAATCAAAGTTACAGGACCATTTACCGAAATGTCTTTTCCATTTGAATCCTTCTTTTTATAAATATAGAAATATGTTCCGGGGCTTACTTTCGCTCCTTTAAAGGTACCGTCCCAACCGTTAGTTCCCGTGTAAAGTTGTTCGCCCCAGCGATTAAATATCGAGAGGTCAAATCCTTTTAAGAACACATCGTTAAATCCGTCTCCGTTAGGCGTAAAAGCGTTGGCCACCGGAAGCACCTTCACCGTAACTACTTCGGATGCAACACCGCGACAGGTATCGTTGGTGGCAATTGCAGTTATTTTATCGCCATTGGCAAAAACATCGCTTGTATAAGTATTAGCCGCGGAACTTTGCACAAGTACGTTGTTTACGTAAAATTCATATAAGGTTAAACCTGCAGGCAATGCTTCGGCCGTAACCGTTATTCCAGTAATAAAAGTATTATCCGGAGCGGACGTTTGCACCGTAATTGTAGGGAAGGGTGTTACAAGAACAGAAACAGGAATTCTGCCGCCATTGGTGCAACCGTATAGGGTCACGGCCTCCACCCAGAATGTTTTACTTAAAAACATGGGGCCGGTTAATATTGAATCATTATTTGAAACAAAATTTCCACCCGTCTGGCTGTCCCACCAATATACATTAGCGGCAGGAGGTTGCGTTAAATTCACATACAGCAAAGTTGCATCGCCATAACACAGCTTAACATCATCGCTGTATGGTGTAGACATTAAGGGCAGTTTATACGCCACAATGGTGATTGAATCGCGTGAGGTTTTGCTTTTACAACCAAACTCATTTGTTACTTCAAGGTAAAAAGTAGTGGTATCATTAATATGCACAGTTAAAGGCGAGGCGCCAAGATAAGTTCCGGCAAAAAGCGAATCATAAAACGCGTAGTTGATTGTGTTTCCACCGACAGATCCGTTTGCTGTTAACACCACCGAATCGCCTTTACACACAGCGAAATTGCTGGCCGATAATTGGGCCGGGCTGGGAGTGGGTGCAACAAAAACAGAGTGAACCGTTAGTGTTGAATTACACGGACTATCGGCAATTGATAAAGTAATATTTTTTATTCCGGGGCTGTTCCAGTAAACTGTATGATTTGAACCCCCTGAACCACTTACTACTATTCCTCCATCAAAGTTCCAGTAATAAGTTGCTCCGGCACTTTGTGTTCCCATAAAAGTAACGACTTGATTTGAGCCCAGGCACACTGTATCCGGCGCGCTGAATGCTGAACTCGGAGCCGGCGTAATATTTACGGCAACCGGTACCCGCGGTGATTTACAATTGGTGAGTGAATCCTGATATTCAAGATAAAATATTGTACTGGCGTTTATAATTGGTGTGAGGTAGGCGTTACTGTCGGCCTGAAGTAAATTCCCTCCGGTTGCGGCATCGTACCAGTTAAAATGCGCGGAGCCTGTTGGAAAGTTAGCGAATAACGTAGCGGTTGTTCCTTCGCAAATATTTACGCCCGAAGCAACGGGTAATGCTTCTCCTATAATGTAACCAAACGGATTAAGAACAGAGGGCAACAAAGCGGCAATGGAACCCGTTGCGCCGCCGGTTGCAGAAGTTACTGTTTGTAAAACATGGTTCCAGTTTGTTCCCGTTGAAGCCTGTCCTCTCAACACATTCAAAAGACATTCCTGCGTTCCCGCAGCAAAATCATTTGTAAGATTATAATTCATTGTAATTTTTCCAGCAGGGTTTCCGGCGTTGCTTGTGATTTTTACAAACCAGTCCGCGGTTTTTACAGGGGCCGGGTATGTTGTATCCGCCTGCATATTCATATTAGCTGCGCCTCCCGAAGAAGTCTGGCTATATAAAACCGGGCGATATTTAACCGGAATTGTATTTAAAACACCGATGGGAAAATTATAATTGGCCGCAGTAGCGATTAAAGACCTCCGTAGATTTCCTATTACACAGCTCGCCGCGGAACCTCCCGTTATTGAAGCTGCAGCGGAGTTTGAAACATACATCTGAAAAAGTGCGGGAAGAACAGAATAGGTTAATATTTTTCCGTTGGTAAGATTTAAATTATTTGTCACCTGTACATTAGAGCCCTGGTAAACACTTCCTGCAGCTTTATTTACGGTAAGGTTATAAAATGTACTCACGGTAGTTACCGTTTGATTGGCTGCACCGTTTAAATTTACAAGTCCCGTTCCGGCAGAAAAAGTGCCGCTGTTGGTAAAATCTCCGCCAACATTAATTTGAAAATTTGACGGACTTAGTGTTCCTGTAGTAATTATAAGGTCGTTCTGAACGGTCATATTTGCCGTGGGCGCAACAATTACGTTTTTATTTACTGTAAAATTATAAAAGGAACCCGTGCCCGGTATAATTTGCTGGGTGGTATTTGCAGATGAAAATTGTACAGTTACCCTTCCTGTTCCGGGATTAAAGGTTCCCATGTTATTCCAGGTTCCGGTAAAATACATATCAAAGGTTCCGCCCCCTATTCCTGTTGCGCCATTTAATGTGGCACCCGCAAGAATATCGACATTGTGAAGGATCAACGAATTTGTCCCTGAGATCACGCTGGTTCCCGCGAACGTAACTTTGGCCGCTGGAAACGAGGTATTGTTACGGTTGTAAATTCCGTTATTCGCAAAATTTCCAAATACATTTACATTAACCGGATGTGACGACACTCCCATTCCAGCCCCGCCATTTGTATTGTTTACAATAATATTGCGGAATGAAATTGCTGAGCTGCCGTTAATTGTTTGCGAACCGGTTCCGTTAAATAAAATAGTGGACGTTCCATAATTAAATGTTCCGTTGTTTGTCCAATTATCCAATAACGCAATATTGAAAGAAGAGCCATTCAGGATTCCACCGGCATTAATTTGAACCGAACCAACCGTTATATTTGTATTTACGGTGATGTTTGCTCCGCTTACAATAACCGCTATGTCAGCCGCGCCAGGTGCCACACCTCCAACCCAGGAAGCTCCCGCGGTCCAGTTTCCCGCTACCGCATTACTGCTAATTGTGGCGGCCTGACTTGCTGAAGTAAAAAATAAAATAAAGAAGGCGGCACGAATGCCCGCACATACTTTTCTACCCTTCAAATTATTTTGTTTGAAGAAATTGCGGAACATGATTGTTCCCGCACGTAAGTCCGAAAGCATAAAATAAATTATTATTTATTAAGTATAAGTTTAACTACCACAGCTGAGCCTCCTGTTTGAAACTTTAAGAAATACATTCCCGTTGCAAGCTGTAATTCCGTTGAGTTGATCTGTAAGTGATGATTTCCGGCATCTTCGTTTTTACTCCAGCTTGTTATTGTTCTTCCTAAAACGTCGGTGAGTGTAACGGTTACATGCTGCGAATTAACAAGCGAGTAATCAAGAATAGCCGATTCGTTAAACGGGTTCGGATAAATCATCAATGAAGAAACTGAACTTAGTTCTTCCATGCCAATTACACTTGCTACAACGGTTTGACCATTGGAACTAAGAACAGGCGAATACAATCCGGCGCCATTCTTTGCCTTCACATTAAAATAATAAACCTGGTTTAATGTTAAGGACAAATTATTTTTCATTGCCATCACCTGCAGGTTATTGTTAGTCCAGCCCGTTACGCTTGTATCGCCGGGGTTTATACCGATCGAATAATAGTAATTGGTTGTTCCGGAGTTCGGATCAACAGACGGCGCCCAGTTTCCGGATAACTGATTCATGAGCAGTGTCGTGTTTATATCTGCACCGGTACCATCCTTAACATTAGCCACCGCTAATGGTGGTGTCCAATCAATATTAACCGGTGTGGACGCTGAAGTGGAAATATTCCCCTGCACGTCTGTTACGAGTGATAAAATTTTTCCTGCGGCAAGATTTGGACCAGCATTCTGAAAACGGATATCATTTGTTTGAGCCGTACCCACTGCAATTGCAACAGAAGCATTTCTGGATCGCAATACTTCAAAATAATTCACAGAGAGGGAAGCGTTTTCTGTTCTGAATGAAGCAAAATTTCCTAAAGTCAAAGGCGTAGCATCCTGCCAGCTTTCAACCAAAATATCGTTTACATACACATCCATTTTACCGGTAGTGCGGTCGTAAATAATTTTGAAGTCATAATATTGTCCGGCAATAAAATTATAATCTGCCTGCTTAACAAGGCTGATTACGTTATTAACCGATTGATAAAACTCAACCGTACCGGCATCAATATTCATTTGCACCAGGTATGAATTTCCGCGGTTGGATAAGGAAGATGAACTTGCTAAGAAATGCAAGCCCGCTTTCCTGTTAGTTCCGATGCCGTCAATTTTAGCATTCCAGTGGTATAAATACCTATTGGAGAGACTTTGCGTAACTGCCGCTGAAACGTTAGTGTTTGCGCTTGTTTCATCGGTCTGTTCCAGGTTTCCGGAAGTAACAGCCCACAAACCGTTAGTTGATGACCAGTCGGTGCTTAATGAGGAATTATCAAAATTATCATTAAAGAAACCGCGGAGACCATTTGCCCGCCATTCTGTTCCGTTAAAATCCGATACATTATAAAAACTCTTTCCAACAGTGTTATTGTCAGTATCGGTAAAGTTTACAGTAAAGGTGGTGTTCTGCCAGCCGTTCAAAGCACTTATGTTAGTAGCCGGCGTAATTATATCACAGAACGGAACCGAAAAAGGGGGGCCGTTCAGAATAGTAGAGCCTGCTTTCATACGCCAGTAATAGTTTGCATTAGGCTGTAAAACCAGCGCGGGGTTAAATCCTGAAGGCGCAGTAACGGAGGTAACATTGGAAACGGTTTTTGTATGCGTGGAATTAAACGCCGGATCAAGTGATACATCCACTGTCCAGGTTCCACCAGAATTTGCCCAGTTGAGGCTAACAGTTTTATTCGGACAAACACCTCCAATGGATGCGGAAAGGTTGGTAGGACATGGAGTGATATTAACAGCTAATGAGCTGCAGTTTGACCAGCAGCCTGATGTGTTTTTCGCTTTCAGGTAATAGGTGCCGCTTGTACCAACTGTATAAGTAGCCGATGAATTAAGGGTAGAGGTTCCGCAGGAGATTCCCTGCCAGTAATACGTTGTTCCGGCCGGAGGTGTAGCTCTTGTTAATGTCTTGGGGCCGCAACTGTTGCTGCTGGATGAAGGCACAGGCGGTGTTGATGGGCTTGCTATAACGTTAACAGGCAGAGATGAACAGGCAGATGACCAGCATCCGGCCGTGCTTCTTGCCGCAAGGTAATAGGTTCCGCCAGCAGTAACTGCATAGGTTGCTGAAGAATTTCCAGTGTTTGTACCGCAGCTTGTGCCCTGCCAGTAATAAGTAACCCCTGATGGCGGCGTGGCATGTGTTAAAACAGTGAGTCCGCAAGTACTTGAACTAACGGTTGGCGCAGGTGCGTTGGAAGGCGCCTGGTTAACTGTAACGTTCACTGAACTGCAACTTGACCATGAGTTTGAATTGTTATTCTGTGCTCGGAGATAATACGTTCCTGAAGTTGTTGCAACATAGGTGGCTGCCGAGTTGGACGTGCTCGTACCGCAAGAAGTTCCCTGCCAGTAATAAGTTACGCCGGAAGGAGGTGTAGCGCGAGTAAGTGTTTTATT
>JACDDR010000086.1 GCA_013816895.1 Bacteroidota bacterium | reverse complement strand
CTTCAGGAGGTGTTTCTTCACCGTTCATAAAAATACGTTCCTGCGTTCCCTTGCCCGTTAATGGATTCCAGAATGCTGAAAAAGGCGCTACATCGCCTGAACAAAACCGAATAAGAGTTCCTGCCGGTAAAGGATTAGCTGCGTTACTAACGGTATAGGATGTGCCGTTCCAGAGATATAAGTTTTGAATAAGATCTGCGCCGCTTATCACCGCCAGCGTAGACTTATTGATGATCCATTTTGACACAAAAGCGCCAATAGAGCCATGCGCTCTCACAGTACCAACGTTTCCTGTAAATTCATGATTAAGCAATAAACTAAAAGTTCCGTCACCATTATCCCACCCTCCTGCCCCATCGATAGAGCCTGCGAGGGTAGCAGAGCCAACGGAATTTCCTGAAGTCATTATCGAAGTAATATTCATTCCCGCCGAAAGAGGTATAACGAAAGGGGTTTGCGAACTGCTGGGTCCTTGCGTTACCGTTTGAGAAATAACAACAACGTGCGAACAGAGAAAAGTAATCAGAATACAGAAAATATTTTTCATGAAAATTTTGAATTCAGATAAGTGGATTATATATAAAAATAGGCAAAATATTTTAACTTCGAAAACACCCATTACCACACCCGACGCAGTTTAGAGGTTTGTATCAGATTACTATAGTTTATACTTAACCACAATAAGACGACATTTCTTTTTAAATTAAATGCGATATTTGCTGCAAACCTTTTAATTGCCAAAAGTCGTCGATATTCACCAATTCTTACAGGTTCCTGGCAAGCCGTACAAAATAATAGATGTACGTTCGCCAAAAGAATTCGAGCAGGGCCATATTCCCGGAGCAGTGAACATTCCCTTATTTGATAACGATGAGCGCGCGGTGATCGGCACCTTGTACAAGCAAACCGGAAGACAACCCGCTATTTTAAAAGGAATGGAACTGGTGGGTCCACGTATGGCAGGCATTGTACAAAGCGCGGTAGATTTAGCAATAGACAATACAGTTTACGTTCACTGTTGGCGTGGTGGAATGCGTAGCGGATTTGTTGCCATGCTTTTGGAGATGTATGGTTTAAACGTCTTTCTTTTAAAAGGAGGATATAAAAAATTCAGGCATCTTGCTTTAGAAACTGTTAATGCCACGCATACGTTATTATTATTGAGTGGAAATACAGGTTCCGGCAAAACTTACATTTTAAAAAAAATGAAAGACCTGTCGCAACAAGTGATAGATCTCGAAGGCCTCGCACATCACAAAGGATCAGCCTTTGGCGCCCTGGGTGAAAAACCACAACCTACACAGGAACAATTTGAAAATGAACTCACCGTTCAGTTATTATCGGTTGATAAAAATAAAGTAACCTGGCTGGAGGATGAAAGCCGGATGATCGGAAAAATTGTACTTCCGCCCGGACTATGGGAACAAATGCGCACGGCAGAAGTATATTACATGAACCTGTCGTTTGATGAACGCCTCAATCATATTGTAAAAGAATATGGTCGCTTTCCGAAAGAAGAACTGGAAACTTCTATTTTAAAAATAACAAAACGGCTTGGACATGAAGAATCCAAAAATGCAATCATCGCTCTGCACGAAGGAGACCTGCACACCGCCCTTGGCATTTGTTTGCGTTATTACGATAAGACGTATGGTCACGGCCTTTCTATTCGTGAAAAGGAAAGTGTTCACCCTATTCCTTTTGAAAAACTGGACGTAGAAGAAATAGCAAAAGCATTAATTGAAAAATTATCGGTAAACACGAATGGAAAATATTAAACTCACTCAATATAGTCATGGTTCAGGTTGCGGTTGCAAAATAGCGCCCGATGTTCTTGAAAAAATATTAAAGAATAACGTTACAGGTCTTACCGACCCATTGTTACTGGTGGGAAATAACACCAAAGATGATGCAGCTGTTTACGATCTTGGGAATGGAACCGCGTTGATCAGCACCGTTGATTTTTTTATGCCGATAGTAGATGATGCTTTTGATTTTGGGAGAATTGCCTCTGCCAATGCCATTAGTGATGTATATGCCATGGGCGGAAAACCTTTAATGGCAACCGCTGTGCTGGGTTGGCCTATAGATAAGCTTCCGGTGGAACTGGCGCAAAAAGTAATTGAAGGCGCAAAAACAATTTGTAATAAAGCGGGAATCGTTTTGGCCGGAGGTCACAGTATCGACTCGCTTGAACCCATGTTCGGATTATCGGTTAACGGAATTATTCCGATTAAAAATCTGAAAAAAAATTCTGCTGCAAAAGCGGGCGACCTGATATACATCACAAAAAAAATAGGTGTTGGAATTTTAGCCACGGCACTTAAACGCGGCGTTTTAAATGATAATCATCAAAAGATATTCATTGACCAGCTGACGCAATTAAATAGTGTGGGCGAAAAGATTGGCAGTCTACCTTACGTAACAGCCATGACTGATATTACCGGTTTCGGTTTATTAGGCCATCTTATAGAAATGGCAGAAGGATGCGGTGCCTCCGCTGAAATTAAATATGAGGATATACCTGTAATAGAAGGAATTCAGGAATACACAGCAAAAATGATCGTGCCCGATAATGTGTATCGTAACTGGAACAGCTATAAGGATAAAGTAAAAAATATCGGCGCCGAATCTTTCTTCACGCTCTGCGATCCACAAACCAATGGAGGATTAATGATCACTGTTTCTCCTGAATTTAAAACCGAATTCGAAGAATTTCTGAAAGCCAATAGTCTGGCAGTCTTTGCAAAACCTATCGGAAAAATAACACAAAAAGCAGATCACGTCATCGAACTAATCGCGTGACCGGAAGATAAAAGAGACGAAACATTATTTCAAATAGTGAGCATTCGAATGATTAAGAATTCTTCTTAAATCCCCTCTTTATTGTTACATAATCAATATAGTAAAGCACCTTCACCGAGATCATATTATTTTGCGGTGAATTAAGCGAACCCGTAAAATTGTTATAGTAATCGTTATTAATAACGTTCTCGCGCTTCAGCAGAGAGTTCTTCCATACAATGTTTAACTCACTGCCAGGCGCGAATTGCCAGAAGAAAACCATGTCGATATTAAACGCGTTAAAGTTTACGTTATGATTATTCTGATAAGCATACTGCGTTAAGTTACCATCCTTGCCTAAAGCATAATATCCACGATACAAAGCGGTGGACCAATAATGTCGCAGACGAAATGATAAAGACATTTTATTGGTAAATTTATAAACGCTGGAAAGTATATTATTTACCGTTTGGATGTTTCGCCTGCCAAAGGTTATCGTGTCGGAATAAGGATTATAATTTACAAAGCCAATGTCGTCGTTTCTTAAATTATCACTGATCTCATAAAGAAAAGAAAGCCGGTTATTTACGCGGTATCTGGGGGAAAAATAAATGTTGAAATAGTTTCTTTCGTTTTCAATAAACAGCCTGTAGTTAAAGGAAATATCCAGTGCAAATGGTTTCCGGTAATCGCTGGAAATAAACCCGCCCATATTATAATTAACCGGGAACGTATAAAAACGGCCAAAAATACGGGGTTCGTAATAATCGTAAGTGATAATGGGTTCAATCCCGTAATTAACGCCGCAGGTTAAGAATGGCTTTCTGAAAGTAGCTACGTGATTTCCGTAGATTCCGAAATTCCAGAAAGCATCGGGATTATAAATTCTCTGGTAAGAAATATAAACGTTATTGTAAGTGTTATTAAATTTCCAGAATGGCGTATAAACATTATAGGTGAGGTTTAAGCCGGTTTTAATATTATTTGTAAGAATAAGAATTCCAAGATCGTTAGGGTTGTACCTGTCGGTGTTCATTGAACCGTTCATGCTCCATTTAAAATTGCCGCCACTTTTTCCAAAATCCAGGTTAGCGCTGTAGCCATTGTCAGGCCTCGCACTGTCGGGATGCATCCTGCTGCTCATCGCTCCTCCTCCGCCAATAGTGTAGGAATTTTTTTTATCATTGAATCTAAAAACAGTACCTGTTACATTCGCGTTTGAAAAGCGTCCTTCCCGCGTAACGTTAGTATTTATAAAGCTTACAGAAGAGTTATTTTTCAATGCCTGATCGAGTACAATAATATTGTAATTGGTTAGCGGGCCTGTTAAAATATGCCGCGTATCGCCAACACTGTCTTGCACCGTGGCATAAGCATTATTAGCAACTGCATTAAATACGCCTATTCCCAACTTGCTTTGAGTGCGACCTGAGAGCTTGGTAGCATTAAACAGCTGAGTTTGCGAAGGATTACGTATTATTTTCTCTCCATCCTTAAGCTGCGAATTTACTTTGTAATAATTCATCGGCGTACCTCCTACCCTTCGTGAATAAAACAATCCGCCCTTATTAAACAACTCTGTTCCTTCAGTAAAAAAAGGCCGGCGTTCCTGAAACTGTACTTCAAACGGCGATAGATTTAACACCTGGTTGTCTGATTGTACCTGGCTGAAGTCGGGTACCAGCGTCATGTCCAGCGTAAAAGCATCCGACAACCCGTACTTTACATCCATACCACCGCTGAAATTATAATTGAGATTCTTCACTGCAGGATCATTGTACGGATAATGATTCATGATACCTGCAACGTAAGGTGAAAAGGATAAACGCACAGGAGGTTTGATGTTCTGTAGTCCTGTTAGATCACCGCATTGCCTGATCAGGGCTCCTATCTTAGGGTCAATCGGATTCCAGAAACTGTTTTCACGAAGTCTCCTTATTTTCCGGATGATATTTAATCCCCAGGTTTGAATTTCCTTTTTTGAAAAGCGCACTGCCGAATAAGGAATCCTTAATTCAACGGCCCACCCTTCTTTATTTATTTTTACCGAACTTATCCAGACCGCGTTCCAGGCAAAATCCTGACCATCACTGCTGTATCGCGCGTCTATCTGGGTACCTGCGGAAGTTACAAAAAACCCATAGGCATTTATATCATCATTGTAAGTGTCCAGGAAAATACCAAAGAGTTCGGCGTTAGCTTCGTTATCACGTGTACTCAGCTCACGAAGAATGCTATCAGGCGAAGTATCGTATAACTGCGCGGCAACATAAATGGCGTTATCATCGTAAAGAAACCGTACCTCTGTTTTTTGCCCAGAAGGCTGGCCGGGATGCAGATCACGCTGGATAAAGTCTGCGGCAACTTCAGCATTAAGCCAGCATGAATCGTTCAACAATCCGTCTATTTTCGGGGCCTGCACAGTACGAACGGCCGTAATTGTTTTCAGTTGTGGAAACACAGTCTGAAAAGCAAACACAGCGAACAACACCAAAAAGCAACGCTTCATTCCACTAAAGTAAAAAATACTCATTAACACTGTATCCCCCAATTGACGTTAAAAAATAAAATAAAAAACACATACTCAATGAAAGTTTAAAGAAAGTAAAAAATTCACCGATTTTTGATAACTTGCTTCTCCGAATGAAAAACTCGCTCGCGATAATTTTACTTGTTTTTTGCATGGTGTCTGGACTTGCTGACAATAGGACAGATTCACTGATTCTAAAACTAAACAAATCTAAAGCGGATACTAATAAAGCAATTCTTTATGTAAAAGTAGCCCGTGATCTTTTGTACGCTGACGCGAAAAAAGCTTTGATGTATGCCGATACTGCCGAACAACTCTCAAAGAAACTAGGTTACCAGCGCGGAATTTGCAAGGCCTTCATGGTAAAAGGAATTTATTACCGGAACGCAGGCGAATATGAAAAGGGTTTTGTTTACCAATTCGATGCTATAAAAATTGCCGATAAACTTGGTGACGTGAAAATGCAGGCCGCAGGATACACCAACCTTGGAATTTTATTCAAGAACCAGGGCAATTATAAAAAATCTATTGGCTACCTGAAAGAATCAATGAAAAAATTCGCAATTATTGGAGATAAAAAAGGAATAGCGAATTGTTACCAGAACATGTCCAACACTTACCGCCGCGACAAACAAATTGACCAGGCCATTAAATGCAGTTTTGAGGCCTTTAATTTATTTAAAGCGGAACATGATGCGCATGGTGAGATGTCTGCTTACAGTTCATTGGGAGCTGTTTACATGGAAGATAAAAAAGATTATGAAAAAGCGCTTTTCTATTATAAAAAGGCGGAGGCTATTTCAGAAAATGATAAAGACCTGAATGGTAAAGCTGTTTGTTATCAAAACCTGGGAGATTGCTATTACCTGATGAAGAATTTTAAACTGGCAGAGGAATACACGAAAAAATCAATCGCCGCCGGAAAATTACTTAGAAATAATGAGCAGGAAGCCGCCAACTATCTTAACCTGGCTTCCATTGAAGAAGCGATGGGAAATACCAGACTGGCACTCGAATACTACAAGCGTTTTCATGAGCTTAACGACAGCGCGGCGAAAAGCCGGTATAATCAATCTACTCTTGAACTGGAAGAGAGATTTCATTCAGAAAAATCGAAGAATGAGATTGAATTACTCTCTAACCTTAATGAATTTAAAACAAAAGAAAACAGCATTCAAAAGAGTGAAATAAAAAAGAACAGGATCATCATTTTTTGCGGAATACTCTTCACAATTATTATTGCTTTCCTTGCTTTCCTCTTCTTCAAAAATTTCAAAAAAACACAAAAACTGAACGGACTTCTCACAAATACAAACCTGCAGATAGAATATCAGAAAAAAGAAATTCTTGACAGCATCATGTATGCAAGGAGAATTCAGGATTCTATTTTACCAAAGGATGAGGAATTAATTAAACTATTGCCAAAGCATTTTATTATTTACAAACCAAGAGATATTGTAAGCGGCGACTTTTACTGGACCACATCCATTAAGCGTTCAATGCCCGGATCTGCTGAAGAAAATGACATGGTATATGTGGGGCTTTGTGATTGCACAGGGCACGGGGTACCAGGAGCTTTTATGAGTTTAATAAGTTATACCTTATTAAACCAGGCTATAAAAGACGCTAAATGTAATAGCCCTGACCTGGTGCTCGATTACCTTGCAAAAGAATTACCCATTGCATTGAAATCCGAAGGACACGCCGGTGATCTGAGAGACGGGCTGGATGTAGCCATTACACTAATTAACCGTAAAGACCTGACCATTGAATGTTCGATGGCGCATATTCCTGTTTATATCTGTGATGGAAAAACGTTACGTTTTATTAAACCGGATAAGCAATCCATCAGCGCCGACAACTACGACAAAACATTTAAATTTTCACTTCAAAAAGTGCAGCTTCAAAAAGGCGAACGTGTTTATCTTTCTACAGACGGTTTTGCCGATCAGTTTGGCGGACCAAAGGGAAAAAAACTTAAAAATAAGGAGCTTGAAAAATTATTAGTTGAAACGCATTCCCTATCTCTATTGGATCAAAAAAGAAAACTGGAATTATTTTTTGATCAGTGGAAAGGCAATCTTGAGCAGGTTGACGATGTGACGCTCATTGGTTTTGAAGTTTAACCGAGCTCTAATTCAGCCAGCTTTTTCGACATGGCATTTACAAGGTTGGTCAGAGGCTTGTCTGCCATCACTTTAATAAAAGGGTTCAAGTCACCCTCAAGCTCAACCTTGCACGCTCCAGGCTGTTCCGCCTCGCCAATAAAATAGACCTTTAAATTAAAATTAAATTTAGCCAATCCATCACTTGTAAACAGGATGAATTCATATGGCTTTTTTTCCGCCATTTTAATTTTCATTGGGGTAATGCCTTTTATATTAAAGGAACACTCGTTGTCCTGGTATTGAAAGTTTTCAATTTTATCATGAGGAAGAATAGAATCAAAGTTTTTAAAGTCGCCAATAAAATCAAATATCTGTTTTAAGGTCGAAAGCGATTTATTTGTTTCGCTGGTTATTGTAAAAGCTGCCATGTTATGTTTTGTATTTCTCTAAATAAAAAAGCATACCCTAAAGATATGCTTTTTAAAAAATATCCCTCGGAACGGATCATTTAACAAGGCTTCCGTTCCATTCCGAAGGCTTTAGCCTCCATTGTTTCAGGCTATCCATATCCTTTTCATTAATATATTCTTTTTGCAATGCTTTTTGAATCAATACATCGTAAGTAGTAAGGGTTTTTACAACACACTTTGCTTTTTTAAAGTTTTGCTCGGCTTCATCGAAACCATAAGTAAAAATAGCGGCCATGCCCTTCACGTTACAACCTTTTTCCCTTAAAGCCTCAACTGCTTTTAAACTGCTTCCGCCGGTACTGATAAGATCTTCGATAACCACAACACTTTGTCCACTCTCCACATCACCTTCAATCATATTGGTCATCCCGTGTTTTTTTGCTTCGCTCCTAACGTAAATAAAAGGAAGTCCCATTTCCTGTGCAATCAATGCGCCCTGGGCAATTCCGCCTGTGGCAACTCCCGCAATAACATCTGGCTTTGCGAAATGTTTATTAATGGTTTCAACAAATTGCTGGCGGATATAAGTTCTTATTTGCGGATATGATAAGGTTTTCCTGTTATCACAATAAATGGGGGATTTCCAACCGCTGGCCCATGTAAAAGGATTCTCGGGTTGAAGTTTTACAGCTTTTATTTGTAATAAAAATTCAGCAACTTTATACGCCGGATCATCAAATGTTGTCATGCCGCAAAGGTACGCTATGTTTGAATCAACAACATAACATCTTATGAACAAAAAAATATACTTCAATAATAAATTTATAGAGTTTACCACGGACGCAGCGCAAACTTCGCAAAATCAGATAATTAGATTTTATCCGGAATTTTCTGAAGAAAAGTTAAAGGAACTTCTTCCCAATCTATTGAGTGAAAGTACAGAACGATTGAGTAAAAATGAAAGCGGTTATGCTGTGCCAGAACAGTTCTTTTCGCTGGTGTTAGATTATCTGAAGAAAGAGTTCGTTTACATAGAAGCAGCCGGCGGACTCATTAAAAAAGAAAACCAGTTTTTATTCATTTACCGTTTTGAACGGTGGGATCTGCCAAAAGGAAAACTGGACAAGGGTGAAACTATTGAACATGCCGCCATTCGTGAATGTGAGGAGGAATGCGCGGTGAAACAACTTAAAATAGAACAACAACTTTCGTCAACGTTTCATGTTTATAAATACAAGAACGGGTTTGCTTTAAAACAAACTTATTGGTTTTACATGACCACCGATTACGATAAAAAACTTAAACCTCAAACAGAAGAAAATATTACCGAGGTAAAATGGTTTAACAAAGAAGAAATTTCCAAAACAGTTTTTGAGAACAGTTATTTTACAATAAAGGATGTAGTAACTGAAGCTTTTACTGAAAAAGCTATTTAGCCATCTGAACAAAGGCCGAATAATTTTTTTTCATTTTTTCATCAAACGTGTCGTTGTGAAAAACCGAAATAAATTCTCCGTGATATTTTTTAACTTCGTTAAGAATAGGCTCAACCAGTTTTAGAAAATCAGCCGAAAGCTTTTTAGCTTCTTCATTCACCGTATTTTCAGTCAGACAAAACGAATGAATGTAAAGATTGGTTTCATGTTCATCTTCCAGACTATACCACTTGAACGGATAACAATAAGACGCCCTGAAGCCATTGATATTTGTGTATCCCATGGAATAGTCCTCGTTAATGCCAACCTGAAGTAACGATTGGTAAGTTTTAGGGAATTTCAGCATTGCAAAATGTTGACGACTCTTGCCAATTTGCCTGTGAATGGTATTGGCCAGCCTGTTAATCTCTATCCTTAATTGCTGAAGGTTGTTGTTGGAACCAAATGAAGGGTGGATGCCAACCTGCGAATAATCATTCAGATGTTTGATAAGTGCTTGAAAACGTAAATCATTAGCCGAATGATTCTTGTCATTCATTCCGTAATCACCCAATAGAAAAAAGAAAATAGCTTTTATTTCATGTTCTCTATGCTTATCAATCAAATACTCATAACAGTCGAAAGGGTCTCTGGCCTTGTTAAGGATGATATTTGTACGCTCCCTTAAGCCTTCTGAATTTTGATGATATATATCAGAAACATAACCGGCCAGGGTTCTTACAAGTCCTTTGTAGCGGTATTTAAAAACATTATCAACATCAATGGTTGAAACAAAATTATACTTTCTTTCCCGGAAAATAAGATCAGGGTACATTTTGCCTAATACATTTTTTATTTCATGTAGCCATAAATTAATAAGAGGGACGTGCAAAAAATCATATTGGTAAGCAATGCTACTTTTGTAGTGAAACCTGTTGAACTGATCAGTTTTATGCGGAAGATATTCTTCATACCTGGATAATAACCAGAATGCCGCTCCGAATAGATCAAAGGGGATTTCCACATTATCGTTTTTAAAAAACACTTTGAAAAAAGGAGATGTATTAATAACCTCGATCGCATAATCTTTTATACCGAAATCAAAAAGTATAATATGGGGCTCAATGTTCAGGCAATCCTTAATTTCATTTCCTGAATAATTAATCCGCGGCAGTGTGCTTTCCCTGAAATCATCAAGATCATTGATAATTTCAACATTCAAACCCAGGCCTTCCTCCAGAAGCGTATTCACAATGAACTCAAGTCGTGAAGAGGTTTTTACCGAATATATAAGAATGGAATTGATGTTACTAAGGTAAAACAGAAGCCCCCTTAAAACAAAGTTTAACTACTAAAGTTATTGAATTGCAGGTGTTAACTAAAAAACTTCCTCAGGTAAGGGATAAAAACCATAAGCCCGATAACAAAGGAACCTGCAGAGGCAATGAGAACAGCCGCAGCACAAATATCTTTAATAAATTTTATATGCGGGTTAACTTCCATTGTTACCATGTTACACATTCGCTCAATCGCTGAATTAACCAGTTCCAACGAAAGAACCAAAATACAGCAGCCGATAATAATACACCATTCATACTTACAAATATCAAACCCTATACCAAGCGCTATGACCACCAATGCTATCACACTTTGTATCCTGAAGTTCGGTTCCTTAAAGGCCGCTGCTAACCCGTTAAAAGCATAACGGAACGAAAGTCCTCTTTTTTTAATATAACTCATGGTGAGTACTGATGTTTTGTTTTTTGAAAGATAAATAAATTTCATAAATCAAATACAGAAAAACCGTAAAAGTTAATGTAACGGAGAACGTTTCTTTAAAAGAGGAACCATTAAAGATAGAATTATAAACACTGCCGGCCAGGTGAAGGGGTTGTGAGACGATGTCCCAGCTATTGAAACGAAGATATCTGCCTAGGTAGATTCCGTAAGAGGATGAAAGAAAAAGTAAAGGCTTTGCCAGCTTTTGTACGTACACCGGAAAAGTCATCCCAATTTCCTTAAAGATAAGATCAAGAGCCAGAATAAAGTATATTAAACCAAGAAATGCAAAGCTGAGAATCAGGATGAGATCAAACCACAATGGAGCAAGAAGTTCTTTTTTTAAATGAAACAGGTCGGTTAATATATACGGTGCATTTGGCAAAAACAAAACCGAAACCGCAAGCCAGAATCTTCTCTTTATAACGGTGTCATTATTTTTTATTTTTTTTATCGCCCATAAGGGAAGCCAGGCCAGGAAAAGGTTCCAGAAGAGAAACAGAAAAGAATAGTGACCGGTCTTAAAAAACCTCGCAACTATTAAAAGGCCACAGAAAATAACAAGCCTGCTTAAAAAACTGATCTTGAATTTCATCTTACTTAATTAATGTTTTAATATTTCTCTGATCTACCAAATCCCAGCTCTGCCAGTCTGCGTTATAATACCGCATGTAGTGTCTGATCTTTTGATGAAGTAAACTCATATAATTTTCATCATAATAATAAACATTCGCGCCTCTGTAATTTTTTAATTTATCCTTTACCCTGGCAAAATCCGGATCTTTGGTTACAGCGAGTAATTCAGGAATATTTGAATCGGATAATGAAAAAAGATAATACAGGTCTACATCTTTCAAAGGCTTATTGGCAAGATTGTATCGGGTGATCAGAATGTCCCAGTTAGGCAAACTCGCAAGACAAAGAACAGTGAACCAGACTGCAAAGTTGTTTTTTATCAGGAACCAATTGGAACGTTCATTCATCACTTTAATAAAGGTTATTACCAAACCAACAGCGGCAAGAAATAACCAAACATAAACGCCAATACGTTTGTAAGTAAAATTAAAATCATGAATATAAATCTGGTTGCGGATAGTTGTGGAAAAAAGCATAATCAGGTTCTGGAAAATCCATAAGTAAACCAGAATCTTAATAAGTTTTGTATGTTTTCCCTGTTCATCTTTTTTACGAAACAAGAACATTATCAGTGCTGTCGCAATAAGAATCGATAAAATGATCATCCCTACTCCATTGTGTACAAAATCGGTGTGCGTTACTCCCTTTGGTAAAGCGGCATGAAACCATATAGTGGTAATGTCTCCAACATTTAATACTACCAGCATAAGATTAAGGAATATAAAGAGAAGCATACCGCCGAATCGCTCGGTTTCCGTTTGCTTTAATTTTTCGGACTTAAATTCAGAATTACTCCGCGATAAACCATTTTCCCAGACCTCGATGGAATCAATGGTCTTGTGATAAAACAAAGCGTACACGAGAAAAAAGCCACCAAGCGTAAATACCATCCACGAAAAACTTATAAAATCAAGATTGATCCATTTCGTGTTTTCGGCAAATAAAGGATTGGCATTTTTATAGAGTCCAAAAAACATAAGACAAAGTACGAATACCGCAAGTATCGCAATGGCTTTATAACTTTTATTCTTTGCAGAATGCTCCATTGTTCCTTTGGCAGCTGCAACGCGGGCCACCAGGTCTATAACTACCCACACGGTTGAGGACAGCAATGAATAGATAGAAAAAATAAAAGAAAAAACCGAAGAAGTTTTAATACTAAAAGAAAGAGCTGACAACAATAAAAGACTTACGCAGTTTGCAATGATAGAAAGTGAGCTGGAGGTGAGAAGTATGCCGATGCTGCTCGTTAAACACAGCCCCAGTGCCCAGGCCCATTTACGTTTTAAAAGAAGATCTCTGTTTCGAATAAGCAATAATAAAACAAACAAAAGATTAAAAACTAAATAATTAATTCCGGCTGTTTGCTGGTAAAATAAATAACTGTAGCCCATTGTGGCTGTTATTAAGAGATAATCGTTGGTTTTCATATTATTGATTTTGTGATTTATAAGATTTAAATACTGAGTAACAAACGGAAGCGAGCATTGGAAAGAAACCCGTAAAAAAAAGGAGGGTATTGAATTTCGTTGGGACATAATTTTCAATTTCACAAAACATATCTTTGGAAGAAAATACTGACCAGGTTTGATGGTGAGAACCTGCGAAGGAGAGGTAATCCCACATAAAGGAAAGAATGCAGACGAAGGCACCGGATAAAAGCAACCACCAGCAGAAGGGGTGAATTATAAATTTTTTATTCGTCTCTGTTTGCACTATAACAAACAAAGACCCTGTGATCATTAATAACGAAAGGATACACGGTGCCCAAACCGGTCCCACCCACGGAACGGGTATAAGGAACAAGATATCCCAGGTTGACAAAGACTGTGGCCATCCCAGGCAGACGTAAAGAAAAATATAGTAGAAAATATCCCAAACGGCAAAGGCAAGAACAAAGTATGCGAAACGCTGGAGCTTTGTTTTACCAGCAACGATACCGATGCCAACAAGCATAATAACGGTACCAAGTTCCCTGTAAAATTCAACTTTGCCTATAAAGGATGGAATTATTTTTAAAGGAAAATCGAAACCTGTTTTGTAATATAACTCCCGGAGATAGATAACCACTGCGCTTTCCATAAAACCCATGGCGATAGCGAAAAGACTAACCCATATTATTGTTTTTCTAATCTGACTGTTCATAATATTACCAGTTAAGTTTTTTTCTTTCAATTTGATTAATGAGTGTATAAACCCAAAACAGGAGGGCAATGCCTCCGAGTCCAAATGAGCAATCAATTAATTGGTGAAAGAACGGAATACCGCGGATTGGTCCGCAAATAAAGGCAAGCGGAAAAACGCCAAGGCAGGCGATCATGCCAACTATGACGTTAAGTTTATATTTTACCGGATCAAGATATACCGGTATAAAAAACATGGCGATTACAATGTGTGCAAAAGCCAGCCAGTCTGTGCCGTACAAAATAACATCTGGCGTAGCATCAATGGATGATTTCAAATGCTTTATCCATTCCTGTAAAGCGGGAGGAAAAGAACCGATGTGTTTTATCAGAAAATCAATTTCGGTTCTTACCGGGAATGCTGTTAAGCCGCTTATTACAAGGAGTAGAATAAAACATAAGAGGACTCGTTTTAATTTGGTAGTTGTTTTCATTTTTTTGATATTTATTTTCTGCGTGCTTTTTCGTTGCGAGATTCAGAATTGATGTACATCTTAAATTCTTTTGCGGGAAGATACTGGCTGGCAATCCTGTTTTCGGGCTTGCAGTCGAAACAATACAACCATAACAGAAAGAACCACTCGAGAGGTTTCATCATCACGTACAGAATGTTGGCGAAGTATTTGTGCTTAGACCATTTATTCACGGGAATATTTAATGAATCGTAAGTTTTACGAATCACACGATGTAAACGAGGCACATATTCTTCCAGCCAGTTTTCAAAAGCATTGGCAATGAGCAATTGGCGGTTAACTACAATTTTCTGATTGGCCCTTAAACCAAACCTTGTGGGTTTAACCAGCTTTTTATTGCCGTTGGCAGCAATCGAACAGAGATAATGATCGCCACCACATGAGCAGTTATTATAGTGCGATAAAAGAAAACCACATGAATCAGTGAATTGCGATATAATGGAATCGGGCTTTTGGCCTAGCAGGTATAAGATAGCCTGCACCAATAATAACAGAGGAGCAGTGAACACAATTGAAAAACCCAGGTAGTACTTGCGTAACCAGTTATTAAAGAACTCTACCTTCGCGTTCAAAGGAATGGCGTGGTCAACAGGTGCGCTCCTGAAAAATTCATTCAGATGTATAATTTCACGCAATAAAAAATATAAACTAAAAAAAGGAGAAAGATAAAGGAGATTCAAGCCTGGAATAGAAATCACCATGACCAGGGGAATGAAATGAATGCAAACGGCCAGGCAAAAAAACTGACCAATAACCATAAAGCTGGCCAGCAGGGAAATAAACACGGGAGAAAAGTACTTCTTCAGGTAACGGGAAAGAAAGTAGGCAATAGCAAAAATAATCCATAAGGCATAAGTAGTGTTCAGACTGATTATTTCAAAAGGATGTTCGCCACACGGATCGTTGGTGATGGCAATTCCAATACCGGGCATTACACCAATGAACGCACACTCTGCAATTATATACATCACTTTAAAGAACTTTTTAGACTGTTGTCCATGCTTTTCAATCTTTACGATTGAAAGGATTATAAGTACCGGAAATGATAATCCAAAAAGAAGAATTAAGATCCAGTAAAACATCATATTTATTATTTCATTATCCATAAAGCGCTTTGTATTTCAAAGTAATTATATAAAAAAATATTAATCTATTTTCCGTATGAGTTTTTCAAGGGCATCCAGGTGTGTTTCAAAAGCTCTCACACCTAATTTTGTAGCGCTATAAGTAGTGGAAGTCTTTTTACCGATAAATTCTTTTTTAATATGAATAAATCCTTCCTTTTCGAGGGCTGCAGCGTGACTCGCAAGGTTCCCATCAGTAACATCCAGCAATTCCTTCAGCGTGTTAAAGTCCACACTATCGTTAACCATGAGTACACTCATGATTCCCAGCCTGACCCTGCTCTCAAAAGCCTTGTGTAATTTATGTATGTTAGGATTGATCAATTTAAATGCTAAAATTTCCGTTCGTATTTAAACCACATAAATGCTCCGTAAATAATATGAAGCACACCGAAACCCAAAGCCCAGAAGAAAAGTCCGTATTTCAGGTAAAACGAAGCCACGATGCCTAAAGTAATTTGAAGACAACCAAGGTAACGGATGTCGTGAAGGGTGTATTTGCTGCCGTTTACAAGTGCAAGCCCATAAAAAATAAGCATGGCGGGACTAACAAGAAGAACAAAGCTCCGGCCATGGTAAAGCATGGCAAGACAGAAGACACCACCCGCAGCAAGGGGAATAAGCATGTTTATCAATAAACGCCAGGCGGTATGATCAAACAACTTGTAGCCATTACGTTTTGCCTTCCTTCCAGAAAAAAGGAGGGCCGTTAAAATAGAAAGGATCAACACCATCGCACAAATGAATGCACACATGAATAACATGTGTCCGTATGCCCGGCCCGAAACAGAATAAACCGATTCAACGTCTGAATACAAATTTCCACGCGAAGGATCAACGAAATCATTAATCACGTTCATTCCCAGGTACGCACCTATCAACGCGTAAATCCCTGCAAAAATTCCTGAGAGCCCACTGAGCGATAAAAAACGGTTAGATTGTTTCATCATCTGCCGGATGTCCTGCAGGGCCTCTAAATGTTGTTGATTGTTTTCCATACTAAAGCACTTTGAGATACAAAGTTAAAACAAATTTAATACGTACAACATTTTATTTTGATTTTTTAAGAAAAAATTTAACTGGTCTTTGTTGTCAACTGTTTAATAAATTTAAGCGCTTGACACAAACATAGGGTAAACAGGCCTGGTGAGTTTCTAATAGCCCATTGTTAATTAATTAAATCCATTAAGCAGAATGGGTTTGCAATTGCCCTTACATTTAAGTTAAATTAAACTTACATGAGTGATATAGCCCACTTTTTTACGCCTATCGATATAAATTTCATAACGGACGTTGCTTCTCTAAAAGAGTTACAATTCGGAAACGTTTTTACTATTCATTCTGCACCAGATAATTTTCCTGAGCTTGATGGAATAGACATTGCCATTATTGGCGTAGCAGAAGACCGGAACGCGGAGAATAACCTTGGCTGCAGCCTTGCGCCAGACAGCGTGCGGACCTTTCTCTATAAATTATACGGGGGTGGATATACTGCCAGGGTGGCCGACCTCGGAAACATTAACGCAGGTCACAGTACCGATGATACTTACTTCGCATTAAAAAGCACCGTAGATTTTCTGGTACGGAAAAACATTATTCCGGTTATTATTGGTGGCTCGCAAGACCTTACCTACGCGCAGTTCCTGGGTTATAAAGATCTCGAACAAACCATAAACATCGCGGCCATCGATAGCGCGTTCGACCTTGGTAATCCAGATGAAGACATTACCAATAACTCTTATTTAGGAAAAATTATTTTACATCAGCCTAATTATCTTTTTAATTACAGTAATATAGGATACCAAACTTATCTTGTTGATCAAAGCAGCCTGCAAATGATGAACAAGTTATATTTTGATGTCTATCGGCTTGGCCAGGTACGCGATAAAATTGAGGAGGCCGAACCTATTATTCGCCAGGCCGACATGCTCACTTTTGATATAACCGCCATCAAACATTCCGATGCTCCTGCCAATCCTAATGCATCGCCAAACGGGTTTTACGCTGAAGAAGCCTGTCAGATCATGCGCTATGCAGGCATGAAC
>JACDDR010000186.1 GCA_013816895.1 Bacteroidota bacterium | reverse complement strand
GTATTATAATAGGTAACGCGCGCTTTAAATCCAGGAAATTTTGCCTGATAAGAAATGTCGTAACTGCCAACTGTTTCGGCGCCCACGCCGTTGTTCACAAGATCGTTCCTGGTTCGCGGAGAAATATACATGTTGTTTACCTCAGGTGGACGGGTTAGGTAACTTGCATTAACTGAAATAAAGTTGCGTCCGTTAAGTTTGTAAGTTCCGCCGCCCTTCACTCCATAATTCATGTAGTTAAGTTTTTTGCTGTCGCCTTTACTGGTGGTTGGGAATTTTCCGTTTGCAACATTACCGGTTCTCCAGATCTGGCTGTTTGAAAGCGAAAGGCCGCCATAAACATCAAAATTGGTAAAGCTGTATTCGGCTTGTCCCCACAGTTCTGCCTGATTAACATTCATGGTATAATCATAACCAAATTTTTCGCCTTGTCTTACCTTACGGTCAGGATTAGCAATGTTGCTTTGCTGGTAAGTTGTACCCACTCCTAAATTCTGAGCGAATTGATCGTAATCCAACCAGAAATCAGCCCCTAAAAGATCATCGAGGATTTTGTACCGGTTATTCTTATAGATGTGTGCGTTTAAACCTCCGCTAATAAATAATTTATCGAAACGTTTATTATAAATGGTTGTAATGCCAACATTTTTTAAATTCTCTACGCGGTTCTCAAGAATATAACGGGCGCGTGTTTCGGTGGTATTCACTTGTCCTGACTGTGAAGGAAGGGTGTAAAGGTTTGCCTGGTTCATCGCAATTAAACGATCCCAGTTGATCTGGCGCGTATTTACATCATTTCCCCATAGTAATGTTTGCGCGTCTCCCTCATCTGTTTCTCCCTGTCTGTAACGATAACTTGGAAGGTAGCGGTAATAATCAGGGCGCGGGTTAGGTGAGTTGTTCCAGTTTAAACTGGTTATGCCATAAGTGCCCCAATTGTAAGTGGCTGAAGCAGTAAGTTTGCCGCCGTCTTTCATATTGAAGATGTGGGACAGAATAACCATTGGTCGGTTGGTACGGGCAACAGAAGAATTCCGCACCTTCCCGTTTTGGTAACCCCAGAGACTGTTATAGTAATTGGTGCCCGCAAGATCAAAGGCCTCAAGTTGTTCTGCTGCCGTTCTTCCTTGTTCGGTTGGCGCATCAAAGGCAACAAACGATGTCGTGTGCCTTTCGTTCCAGCGTTTGTCAACAGAAACATAAAACGAATTGGCATTTATATAAGTTCCCGGGACATACACTTCGTTTCCGGTTCTGTTACTGGCTGATAATGTTATGGCCCAGCCATTTTCCATCATACCCGTTGAATGGGTTACCATTGTGCGGTGACGAAAGATGCGGTTCGCGTTGGCATAAGAAACACGGGTTCCTTTTCTGAAAGAAGAAGCGCGCGAGTCAATATTGGTATATCCCCCGGCACCTGAAAAAGCAAGGCGGTTAGGACCATTTCCAAAGCGCGATTCTACAAATCGTGTTACGTCATTTAATCCTCCCCAGCTGCTCCAGGAGCTTGTACCATTTTCTAAATTATTTACGTTAACCCCGTTAATTAACACCTGCTGGTTTTCAAACGGATATCCGCGCATACGGTAACGCGCCACGCCCCATTGAAAACTTGCAAATTGAGTAAAAACATCGCGGCTCGATTGAAGTAATCCCGAAACGTCCTGGTTATCCATGTCTGAGTCCGCATCCGCTCCACTTGTGCTAAAAATGGGCAAATTAAATTTGGTATTTGTTGAATCCCCGTCCACGCTCGTAGAATCGTTTTTCTGCGTTTGAGAAAAAGAATTAAAGGTAAAGAAGATGAGGCCAGCGAAAAGTAATTTTTTAATCATTTGTTTTTTTATGCTTTATTTTCCTGTTTCAAACTTATTAGTCTGGAAGCGGCTTCGGAATAGAAAGAGAACCTTCCATATCCTCAAGGGTGATCACTCCTGTTGTTTTTAAGAACGGCCAAATATAGAGATATTTAATGCTCAGATTGTTAACTAATTATTAACAAATGCGGGCCTTTCCTTGCACTTAAATGGTTTTAAGAAATGGCCGTAAACGTATTAACGTTCATTTAAAATAAGATGACCATAATTTTAGTACTTTTGAATCCTCCAAAAAAAGCAATCTTGAAAAAAATCATTCTCCTTACTTTAATTTTTGTTGCCGGGTTCCTGCAGGCGCAAAAACTTCAAAAAGACAAAAATTATTATTTAGCAGCGATTGGATTCTGGAACGTGGAAAACCTTTATGACACGCTGAATGATCAATGGAAAAATGATGAAGACTTTACTCCTGCGGGGGCGAATGTTTGGAATGGCGAACGTTACCGGAAAAAAATTGAGAAGCTTGCAGAAGTAATCAGCCTGATGGCTACAGATGTTACGCCTGATGGCGTGGCAATAATGGGATTATGTGAGATTGAAAATAAAAGCGTGGTTGAAGACCTGGTTAAATCACCAAAATTAAAGAGTCGTAATTACAAAATCGTGCATATCGAAGGACCGGATAAACGTGGTGTGGACCCTTCGTTTATTTACAACCCCAATTACTTTAAAGTAATAAAATCAGTTTCTTATCATGTTTCGGTAATAACTGATACAGCGCATAAAACCAGGGATATTCTGGTGGTAAGCGGTTCTTTTGCCGGCGACCCTGTTACGGTGCTGGTAAATCACTGGCCTTCGCGAAGAGGCGGAGAGCTTAAAAGCAGGCCTAACCGTAATGAAGCCGCGAAGGTTGCAAGACATATTGCTGACAGTGTAACAACAGCAAATCCTAAAGCCAGGGTAATTATTATGGGTGATTTAAATGATGATCCTGTGAACGTTAGCGTAAAAGAAATCCTTGGCACATATGCCGATGAAAAAAAGCCGGTAGAAGGAAAATACTTTAACCCGATGGAAAAGCTGAATAAGCAGGGTATTGGTTCTATTTCCTATAACGATAGCTGGAATTTGTTTGACCAGATCATTCTCAACAAACCGTGGATGGAAAATACGTATTCTTCGTGGCAATATCATGAGGTGAGGATTTATAATAAAGAATTTCTCATCAGCGATTTTGGTAATTATAAAGGAGGGCCTTTTCATACTTATTCGGGCGGGGTTTACACGGGCGGTTACAGCGATCATTTTCCGGTTTTCATAACCATTGCCAAAGAACACAAGAGGTAGTCTATTATTTTAGATGTAAGATTTATGATTTTAGATTTGGAAAACTAGTTTACAAATCTAACTTCTAACTTCTAACTTCTAACTTCTAACTTCTAACTTCTAACTTCTAACTTCTAACTTCTAACTTCTAACTTCTAACTTCTAACTTCTAACTTCTAACTTCTAACTTCTAACTTCTAACTTCTAAATCGCCATTTCGCAAACCGTTAGCCACGCAACAAGGCCTATGCCTG
>JACDDR010000085.1 GCA_013816895.1 Bacteroidota bacterium | reverse complement strand
TACAGGGGCACCGTTTTTCATGGCAAGATCCATTATCTTGCAAATTTTTTCAGCATGTGTTTCGCTCAAACTTCCACCAAATACTGTAAAGTCCTGGGAAAACACATACACCAAGCGGCCTGAAATTGTCCCGTAGCCGGTTACTACACCATCGCCAAGATATTTTTCCTTTTCCAGTCCGAAATCATTACTGCGGTGCTGAACCAGCATTCCAATCTCTTCAAAGCTGCCTTCATCAAGCAAAAAATGAAGACGTTCGCGCGCCGTAAGTTTTCCTTTTTTATGCTGCGCTGCAATTCGTTTTTCGCCGCCGCCTAAAAGCGCTTCAGCTTTTTTAAGATCTAATATTTTTATTTTATCGTTCATAATCTAACGTGTTATTTGTTTTCTTCAAGTGTGTTGTTGCGTAATTGAATGGGATTGGTTTTTTTGCGGAAACGTAAATTGAGGAGTTCTACGAAAAAACTAAAAGCCATTGCAAAGTAAATATAACCTTTTGGAATGTGAACGGTTTCCAAATGAACACCTTCTACAACCAGCAAAACAGCAATAAGCACCAGAAAGGATAAGGCGAGGATCTTAAAAGTAGGATGCTTATTGATAAAAGAAGAAATTTTCGGCGCGTAATAAAACATAACAGCCATACTGATAATTACTGCCGCAGCCATGATCGGCAACTGACGCGCCATGCCAATTGCAGTCACAATTCCGTCCATACTAAACACAAGGTCGATAAGCAATATCTGTGTAATGATGGCCCTGAATCCTTTTTTCAGGTTTGCTTTTGCTTCTTCGCCTTCTTCATTGGCACCCTCCACCTTGTTATGTATTTCGAGCGTGCTGTTTACAAGCAGAAACAAACCTCCGGCAAGCATGATAATATCTTTAAGCTGTACCGAATGATGGAAAACGGTGAAGAGTTCTTGCTCTCCTTTTACCAGGAATACTAAAATAAAAAGCAAACTGATGCGCATAAAAATGCCGGCGGCCATCCAGATTATCCCTGCTTTTTTTGCGTCCTCTTTATTAAGGCGCGCCATTACAATGGATACAAAGATCACATTGTCAATCCCTAGCAGAATTTCCATCACCGTTAAGCTTAGTAAACTTAAGAGCGCGTCAAGGGTAAAAAGGTTATCAAACATAAGAATGTAAATTTATTATTTAATTTACAAAGCCCTTAAATTTACTTGATTTTTTTAAGTAAGTTTAATCTGGTTTCCCCCGATTTTATTAAAAGAAATGAGATATTATGCAGAAAAGCATATTTATTATTAGTGTTCAGTTAATTGTATTTTTATGTGCCTGCAGACCCTTCCGTGGTTTCGAATGGGTTAGGCATCCCCTTGTTCCGGATTATGCTGAAGAAAAAAACTGGATTGCATTGCCCTGGAAGCGTGATATTGCTGACTCGGTGCCTTCGGGGTGCGATATCAAAGAAAATCAAAAAGAAGCTGTGGCAGACGTTTTTTATATTCACCCAACTATGTTTCTGCGCGGGAATAACTGGAACGGCGATGTAACCAATAATAAACTCAATAAAAAATCAGAATTAAGTGTGCTGCACCAGGCTACTGTCTTTAACGCGGCGGGCAGAGTATTTGTGCCGCGCTATCGCCAGGCAGTTTTAAAGGCATTTTTTAATAAGAAAAACGGACCTAAGGCTTTGGATCTTGCTTATGAGGATGTAAAAAGCGCTTTTGAATATTACCTGAAGAACTGGAATAAAGGACGGCCCATCATTATTGTAGGACACAGTCAGGGCGCACACCACGCAGTAAAATTACTAAAAGAGTTTTTTGACGGAAAAGATTTGCAAAAAAAATTAATTGTTGCTTATCCTATCGGAATTCCTTTTAAGAAAGATGAGCTAAAAAATATTCCTGTAAGCGATAACGAAAAACAAACCGGCTGTTTTGTAACATGGAATACATTTAAATGGAATACAAACTCAAAATTACAAAAACGGAATTACAGGGATGTGCCCTGTGTGAATCCGCTCACAATGAAAAGCAATGAAGAGTATGCAGATGCATCCTTGAACAAAGGAGGCATCACCCTTAAATTTGCGGTAAACCCACATCCCTGCGACGCAATGGTGCATGGAAATTTTTTATGGATTCACAAACCTGCGCAAAGAGGATATTACCGGATCGGCAGAAGTTATCACCTGGCGGATATTAATTTGTTTTACATGAACCTTCGTACCAACGCATTGTTAAGGGTAGAGGAGTACTGGAAAAATAATAAGTGATTATTCGAAACGGAGGCTTTCGATCGGGTCAAGCTGCGAGGCCCTTTTGGCGGGGATGTAGCCGCTTAACAGGCCTACCACTATACAAATGATAACGCCGGTGATGATCCAGAACCAGGGAACAAAAAAGCCTGTTTCCAGTGCGAAGCTGATGAAATTTCCCATCAAAATGCCTAGTAAGATTCCAAAAAGTCCGCCCATTACGCAGATAACCACGCTTTCAATTAAAAACTGGTTGCGGATGGTTTTTTGAGTTGCACCCATTGCCTTTCGTATGCCGATTTCGCGGGTACGTTCGGTAACGCTCACCAGCATGATGTTCATTAAGCCTATGGCCGCACCCAATAAGGTGATCAGCCCGATAATGGTAGCTCCTGCAGTTACTTTCTGAAGATTGCCGATCAACAGGTTGGCAAGGTTATCGGATTTAACTACATCAAAATCTTCCGTCCGTCCGAACGGGATTTTTCTTATTTTCCTGAACATTCCTTTGGCTTCGTTCAATATAACGTCGAGCAGCTTGCTGTCTTTTGAAAGAACATTGATGGTGAAGCTCATGTCGGGCCTGCCAAAATACTGGCGCGCGTTGGTAAGCGGAATGATACAGAGCTTGTCGCCACCAAATCCCGCGCCATTTCCCTTTGTTTTTAAAACGCCAATCACTTTGTAGCGCGAGGCTCCTATCTTGATAATTTTATCTATGGGGTTTATGTTTTTTTCGAAAAGACTGGTGGCAATTTCTTTACCAAGGATGACGAGGTTGGCACCACTATTTATTTCTCCCGGGTTAAAATTTCTTCCGTTCTCAAGCTCGTAACCCGCGGTGAGTATGTAGTTTTCATCACTTCCAAAAACTTGAATGTTGGGATTGGTTTTTTTATTATTGTATTTGATCCTCGCGTTAAAACTGGCCATGGTGGAAACCGAAGTGATCACAGGGTACACAAAATCTTTTTTAAACCGCACGGCTTCCTGGTAAGTAATGCGCTGGTAAGCTTTCGCCTTTTTACCCTTACGGCCAACGCGAATATTTACTTCCGCGTTACGAATGGTAAACGTATTGGCTCCCATATTTGTAAAATTATTGTTGATGCCGTTCTTTATCGCATCAATCGCAGAAAGTATGCCCACCAGCGCCATAATACCGATGCTGATAATGAGCATGGTGATAATGGCCCGCAGCCGGTTCGCCTTTATTGAATCGAGCGAGATGGAAATATTTTCTTTCAGGAAGATAGATTTTAAAGGTAAGGAATAATGTAACCAACACTTGAAATTAATGATGAATGAGCGATTAAGCTTTTTTAACGGTTCAGTGAGTGCCTGATTCAGCAGGAGATTCCGGCTGAACAACCTGCCGGCTTTGCTCTGTGGTAGTGAATGTAGATAAGATTCACTTGCTTAACTCCATTAATTAGTATCTTTAATCCTAAATCCCCGTTTATGGAAATATTTTTGCTGGTGGTAGTGATTGCGTTAGTAGTCATTTTTCATTTTGTTTACAGCTCAAAATTTAAACGGCTTCATGAACACATGAACCACCTTCAGCGTGAGCTGGCAAAGGTTATTCAGTCTGCAGGAATTCCTGTAGTTAACACTGAAACATCAACTAAAACCAGTACAGAAGAAAAGGTTATTATTCCAGAGAAAGAAATTATTCCGCCTGTTATTCCTTTAGAAAAAATTATTGAAGAAGAAGAAATTCCTCCTGTGATGGAAGAGGAGATCGTGGAAGAAGAAATAAATATTCCTATCATTGAAAATCCACGCGTTCGGCAAACCATTCCTGCTGCTGAAACGGCACAAGCCTCATGGTGGGAGAAGTTTAAGGAGCGCAACCCTGATCTTGAAAAATTTATTGGTGAGAACTTACTAAGCAAAATTGCCATTACCATTTTAGTAATTGGCATCGCGTTTTTTGTTAAGTACGCTATCGACCAGAACTGGATCAACGAAGCGGCGAGGGTAGGGATTGGAATTTTGTGCGGAAGCATCGTTATGGCTTTTGCCCACAAACTAAGAATCAAATTCAAGCCGTTTAGCTCTGTACTTGTGGCGGGAGCAATCGCAATTTTTTATTTCACAATCGGTATTGGTTTTCACGAATATCATCTCTTTTCACAAACCGTTGCCTTTGCCATTATGTTTGTGATTACAGGCTTCAGTGTGTTTATTTCGGTGGCTTACGACAGGTTAGAACTTGCAGCGCTCGCCATTACGGGTGGCTTCGCCGTACCTTTTATGCTGAGCACCGGCCAGGGAAATTATAAAGTGTTGTTTACTTATATACTTATTCTCGACCTTGGCATGCTTGCGCTGGCTTACATTAAAAAATGGAATCTGATAAACATTCTTGCCTATGGCTTTACGGTTATCCTGTATTCCGCATGGCTTGGCACGCGAGTGATTCACGAAAGCTTCGCTCCTTACAAAGGCGCTTTCTTTTTTGGTCTGGTGTTTTACGTTGTGTTTGTTTTAATGAACCTGGTCAATAACATTAAAGTAAAACGCGAGTTCAGTTATATTGAGTTGATCATTCTAATTAGTAACACCTTTGTTTTCTATGCATCAGGTATGCTCGTGCTTAACGAATGGCATCCCGAATACCGCGGTGTTTATACCATTGCCATGGCACTTTTCAATTTTGTGCTTGCTCTGTTGTTGTACAAATATTTCAAGGCGGACAAAAAACTTGTTTATCTGCTCATTGGCATGACACTGACCTTTGCTACGCTTGCAGCTCCGGTGCAACTCAAAGGTAATTACATCACCTTGTTCTGGGGAGCTGAAGTGGCTCTGCTGATATGGTTATCGCAGCGTTCGCAACTCAAAGCTTTTAAGCTGGCTTCAATAGCGGTAAGTATTCTTATGTTCGTTAGCTTAATGATTGACCTTGGAAGCATTTATGACTATGCGCCAGATGGACTTGCCCCGTTAACTAATAAAGGTTTTATAACAGGGCTTATGTGCGCTTTGTTTTTGTTTGCTGGAGTTTTCTTTTTAAAACAGGAGGAAAAATTGGATTTGCCTTCCCAGGGAATTAACGCAAAAGTGTACGGCACTGTTCTGAGCATTGCTGCCATCTTCATTCTTTACTTGACCGGTTTTCTTGAGATCCACCAGCAAAGCTCTTTTTATATTAACTCAAAAAATTCGGTTGTATGTATTTCAGGGTTTTATCACATTACATTTACTTCCTTATTGGGAATTGTGTTATTGAAAAGATATACAACCGGAAATAATATTATTTCTTTTATCCTTCTGGCTGTTAATTTTATTTATTTCGCTGTAATATTCTCAATTGCGCCTGCCGAAGAATTGCAGGAACGCTGCATGGGTTTACATCAGTCTTATTTAGGATATGTCGCACACCTGGCGGCTTTAGCAGCGTTGGTATTGCACTCGGTTCTAATCATTAAAGCCGGTTTAAAACATAATAATTTTATTCTTTCCGCAAGGGCTTTACTAATCTGGATATTTGGCACACTGACCATTGTCATTTTAAGTAATGAGGCTATCCTGGATGTGATGATGCTTAAATTAAGATCGTTTGTGAGAGAAGATGAGATTGACATTGTTTCTGATGTTTACCGTTATATGCACACACAGGTCATTAAAATTGCACTTCCGATTCTTTGGGGTGCGATAGCCTTTGTGTTGCTGAGCGTCGGCATAAAACGCCAATTAAAAGAACTACGGATCATGGCTCTGGTGTTGCTTGCAATTACACTTGTGAAATTATTCACGTACGACATCAATAATGTAAGTGAAGCCGGCAAAATCATAGCCTTTATCATCCTTGGTGTTGTATTGCTTATTATGTCGTTCATGTATCAAAAAATTAAAGCCCTGATCTTAAGTGAAGAAAACAATACGGATGAAAGTCCGGCAATAAACCCCTTAACTGCAGATGAAAATCCTACTGATTAATTTATTCGTGCTCTTGTCGGCGTTTGCCAACGCGCAAAGCTTTACACACAGCTTATCAATCACTGCCAAACAAAATGGCTTGCAGGCCCTGGCAGTTTCTCCTGAATTAAAGAACCTGTCCAACACCAGTTTCAGTGACGTAAGGATCTTTGATAAGGATAAAAATGAAGTTCCTTATTTTTTGGTGAATGAATCCTTCAACTATTCATCGGTAAATTTTAAAGAATACAAAATTACCGACAAAGAAATAGGGAAGGGCCGTTATACCAGTTTTATCGTATTAAATCCCGATAAAAAGGCCATGCAAAACATTGTATTGTGCTCTGCCAACTCAGATGCCATTAAGCTGTGTGATGTTGTAGGAAGCGACGATATGAAGCAGTGGTATTCGGTAAGTGATCATATTTTAATGTACAATCTTTTTGATGAAAACTCCGTGCAGGCTTACCGCACGCTTTCTTTTCCAATGGTGAATTACAAATTCATCAAGATTGAAATTAACGATCTGTATACTCTACCCCTGAATGTTTTAAAAGTAGGGTATTTCGAAGGCGCTATCAGTGCGGGGAAATTAAATTCAATAAAACCTTCTCATGAAGAATATAACACCATTCGCGAAAAGAAAGTCAGCGTTCATCGTGTTCGGTTTGAAAACGCTTCAATCATTGATCACATCAGCTTTAAGGTAAAAGCTCCTAATTATTTTAAACGCCAGGCAAGAATTTACGTGAACAGATCTCGGCGCGTAAAAAACACAACTGAGAATTATAGAGAGATTGTGTTTGAATTTGAGCTTAACTCCAATACGCCCAATCGTTTTGATTTAAAAGACTTTAGGGAAAAAGAATTTGAAATTGAGATCAGTAACGAAGATAATCCGCCATTGGAGTTCGAAAGCATTGAATACCGACAGCTGCAGACTTATCTGGTGGCCGATTTTAAACAGGGCGAGCAGTACAGCTTATTTGCAGGCGACAGAACTTTAAAAACGCCGGTTTACGATATTGCCTATTTTAAAGATAAAATCTCGCAGTATGTTCCAACTCTTGAAGTCAGCGATTTAAGTGCTCTTGCTGTTGTTAAAGCGGAGCCTATTGTTGTTGCGGAGAAACATTTCTGGCAGGAGCCCTGGTTCATGTGGCTTTGCATCACAGTAGCTTCTTTCATGTTATTCCTTTTTTCAATCAGAATTTTAAAGGATATGAAAAAGTAGTTTCACAAAATCTACTTGTAAATTTCTTTCTTTGCCGCCAGTAACGTATTCTTAAGAAGGCTGGCAATGGTCATAGGTCCAACACCTCCGGGCACCGGCGTAATAAAGCTGCATTTGGAAGCTACTTCATCAAACTTAACATCCCCCTTTAATTTAAATCCTGATTTTGTATCCAGGCTCGGAACCCTTGTAGTGCCAACATCAATAACAACGGCGCCTTCTTTCACCATATCAGCAGTTATAAAATCGGGACTGCCCAGCGCGCAAATTAAAATATCAGCAGTTTTGGTGTAGGATTTAAGATCCTTTGTTTTGCTATGGCAGAGCGTAACGGTACAGTTTCCAAGGGATGTGTTCTTTGCCATTAAAATGCTCATGGGCGAACCCACAATATGGCTGCGGCCAACAACCACGCAATGTTTACCACTTGTTTCTATTTCGTATTTACGCAATAAATGCACGATCCCGTAAGGCGTAGCGCTTACATAGCAGGGCAGGTTAAGAACCATTCGTCCAACATTAATAGGATGAAAGCCATCCACATCTTTACTCGGGAGAACGGCTTCAAGAATTTTATGTTCGTTGATGTGACGGGGTAGGGGCAGCTGTACGATAAATCCATCCACGTCGGCATCTGAGTTCAGCTCGTGAACCGTTAGCAGCAATTTTTCTTCGGTAACATGTTCAGGGTGACGAATGAATGTGGATTTAAAACCAACACGTTCGCAGGCTTTGATTTTTGCGGCCACATAAGTTTCACTTCCGCCATCGCTTCCCACAAGTACAGCGGCCAGATGCGGTTGTTTTTTACCAGCCGCTATCAGCTGTTGTACTTCCTTTGCAATTTCATCCTGCAGTTGGAGTGATATTTTTTTACCGTCGATAAGATTCATATACACATTTTATCTTTGTACTAAATAATAAGCCACTAATTACACGAAGGGCACTAATTTTAATCGCGCTTTGCTCATATTTTACCAACCCCTTATCACCAATTGCTTTCACTGTGTGAAAGCGGAGAATTACACGAATTAGAGAACAATGCGCTTAAATTTTAAACTTGATTCGCCAAAGTTAACAAGTAAGCCAAGTTTCATTTTTGATACCGCGAGATAATTAATTACCTGTTTGTAATGTTGATCGATAACATCCGATTGTGCCTTTATTTCGAGCACAATTTTATCATATACAATAAAGTCTGAACAATAATAATGAGGGAGGACAATGTCCTTATAAAGCACTTCGAACTTTTGTTCTCTTTTAAACGCAATATTTTTCAATTTGAATTCATGTGCAAGCGCATCTTTGTATACACCTTCCAAAAACCCTTTACCTAATGTTTTATGAACTTCAAAGCAGCAGGAAATAATATCATAAGCTTCGTCTTTATAAATTAAATTGCTTAATCCATAAACGTCGGAAGGTTCATTTATTATTAAAGTGTTTTCCAATTTGTGATAATCGTTTTTCGTGAAATTAGTGTAATTCGTGGCTATTTACTTCGGCCCCATCATCCCCTTAGGCATGTTACGCATCAACTTTGCCATCGCATTCTTGTCATTCATCATGCGCATCATTTTACGGGTATCTTCAAACTGTTTTAAAAGCTTGTTTACTTCGGGCACACCTTGTCCGCTTCCCTTTGCTATCCGCTGCCTGCGCGCTCCGTTAATGAGTTCAGGCTTGCTGCGTTCTTCCGGGGTCATACTAAAAATAATGGCTTCGATTCCTTTAAACGCATTATCGTCAATGTCCATGTCTTTTACCGCCTTGCCAACGCCAGGAATCATTCCAACAAGATCTTTTACGTTACCCATTTTCTTGATCTGCTGAAGCTGATTGAGAAAATCATTAAAATCAAATTTATTGTTGGCTATCTTCTTGCTTAATTTGCGGGCTTCTTCTTCATTAAATTGTTCCTGTGCGCGTTCAACAAGGGTTACAACGTCACCCATTCCCAAAATCCTGTCGGCCATACGTTCCGGATAAAAAACATCCAGGGCTTCCATTTTTTCGCCGGTACCAATAAACTTAATAGGCTTGTTTACTACGCTCTTGATTGAAAGCGCCGCACCACCGCGTGTATCGCCATCGAGTTTGGTAAGAACAACCCCATCGAAATTTAAACGGTCGTTAAAGGCTTTAGCGGTGTTCACGGCATCCTGACCGGTCATGCTATCTACCACAAAGAGAATTTCGTTTGGTTTCACCGCGGCTTTAAGATCCGCTATCTCCTTCATCATCACTTCATCCACAGCCAAACGTCCCGCTGTATCTATCAGCACCACACTGTTGCCGTTTTCCCTGGCCTGCTTTATTGCAGCTTCGGCAATTTTAATAGGATTTTTTTCTTCTTTATTACTGTAAACCTGAATTCCGATCTGCTCTCCAAGAACGTGTAATTGATCAATAGCGGCCGGACGATGAACGTCGCAGGCAACCATTAAGGGGTTTTTTCCTTTTTTGGTTTTTAAATAATTGGCAAGTTTTCCGGTAAATGTAGTTTTACCAGAACCCTGCAAACCACTCATTAAAATGATGGTTGGATTTCCACCCAGGTAAATATCTTCCTTTGTACCGCCCATCAACTGGGCCAGTTCATCATGCGTAATTTTAACGAGTAATTGTCCCGGAGAAACAGCGGTTAACACATTTTGCCCGAACGCTTTTTCTTTTACCGTATCAGTAAATGTTTTAGCTACTTTATAGTTAACGTCGGCATCCAGCAAGGCTTTTCTTACTTCCTTGAGGGTTTCGGCAACATTTATTTCGGTGATCTTTCCCTGGCCTTTTAAATTCTTTAATGCGCGGTCGAGTTTGTCCTGTAAATTTTCAAACATGGTTACTGATTTTTAGAAGGTACAAAGTTATAAAAAAAAAGGAATTTTTTCTTATAATATCGCTGAGTTTGCCGACCATTAAATAAGGTTAGAGGCTATTAGCAAGTATTTTTATGATTGCATATATTGTTTACTAATTTTACAAAGTATGAACGATAAGGGTGTAATTCTATCAGCGCTTAAAAATGCAGCCAATGGCTTTCCCGCTGTTCTTCCTAACCCCATGGTAGGATGTGTGATCGTTTGTAATGAGGAAATCGTAGCAGAAGGCTATCATCAAAAATTTGGAGAAGCGCATGCTGAAGTTAATGCCATCAACAATCTAAAAGCAGGAGTTGATCCCTCCGAATGTACTTTGTATGTTACCCTTGAGCCCTGCACACATTTCGGGAAAACCCCGCCCTGCGCCGATCTCATCATTGAAAAAGGTTTCAAAAAAGTGGTGGTGTGTAATCATGATCCTAATCCTCTTGTTTCGGGTAGAGGAATTGAAAAATTGCGGAAAGCCGGAATTGAAGTGATAACGGGCGTTATGGAAGAAGAGGGGCGGGCACTCAATAAACGTTTTTTTACCTTTCATGAAAAGAAACGGCCTTATGTGATCCTGAAATGGGCTCAAACAGCCGACGGTTATATCAGCAGGCTTCCAGTGCCGGAGAACCGGGAAGAGAACATCATCAGTACTCCTGATCACCAAAAAATGGTGCACCGCATGCGTTCGGAAGAAGTGGCGATCATGGTCGGAAAAAATACCGTGATGCACGATAATCCTAAGTTAACAACACGATTGGTAAAAGGAAAAAATCCTGTACGGATATTTATCGACCAGCACCTGGAAGTACCCTTAAATTTTAATATCTATAATAAAGAAGCTGAAACCATTGTGTTCAACGGAAAGAAAAATGAGATCGTTGACAATATAAAATTCTTACAGATTGATTTTAATGGTCATGTTTTAAAACACATCCTTGATAAATTATACCAGATGAATATCCAGAGCATTCTGGTGGAAGGCGGTTCAAAGCTTCTGAATTATTTTATTGAGGACGGTATTTACGACGAACTAAGCGTGTTTGAAAATAAGGAACTGGTGTTTGGAAAAGGAATAAAAGCCCCTTCCATAAAGAATAAACCTCATTAACGTACTACAAAAAGCAGGAGAATAAAACCAAGTGTGCCTAATCCGAAGCCGCTCCACACTCTTTTTCTTTTGATGCGATATGCTTCTTTTGAATAGCCAAGGTTATAATCCCGGTTTTGCCATAGGTTGTCATCAGGGTAACCAAGATTATATTCGCGGGGCGGAACACTTGAACAGATAATGGCGGGAATAAGTCCGATCGGTGGAAAAAGCATGGCCGCCACTCCGGTGCCAACGCTGCCGCCTGTATGGCGATAATTGGCTTTGGCATCTGCTCTTCCTTTTAAAATCATGGAAGACGGGCTTCTGCCTGAGGAAGACGCATACTGCGGTACATCCGCCGCGTTAAAACTTTGTTTGAGACCAGTGGAAAAAACAACTTCCTTAACTTCCGATTTATTAACCTTATAAACAGGGCCGTCCATGTTGGATAACGGCTTATATTTTACCTCGGTTGGACTAAGTTCATAAATTTTAGCGGGTACTTTTTTACCAGAGCGGAAACAAACCGTATCTACAGGAGGCGCAGCAGGGCCGGAGGCAATTACAGTAGTAGCGGGAGCGCTGAGGCTGTCTGTTTTGGTAACGCGGCTGGCTGGTGCAGAGGCAAATACTTCTTTTTTACCATTAGAAAGTGCAATTTGTTCAACTTCGCTTTTTAACACCGTATAAGTGGCTCCGGCCTGGTTGTCAAATCTTTTATATTTAATATTGTCGGGATTAACTTCTAATAAAAGGATAATGACCTTCTCTTTACTTTTAAAATAAAGAGTATCCTGCGAATTTGCCACGTTGGTGGAGAGCGAAAGGGCTAAAAATATTAAAAATTGCTTCATTTGTGCGTAGGCAAGGTATCACTTTTTGGCCAAATAGTAAAAATTGGCCGGTTTTTCCTTAGATTTGCGAAGTAAATTAAAAATAGTTTTTGTTTTATTAAATTCATTGTAGTATATTTGCATCCCTTTTTAAGGGGAATAATATTAACGTTAATATTTTTATCATGTCACGTATTTGTCAATTAACAGGAAAAAAAGCTATGGGTGGGAACAAAGTTTCCTTTTCAAACCATAAAACCCGCCGTCAGTTTAAAGTAAACCTGAAGCATAAACGTTTTTTTATTCCTGAAACAGGAGAGTGGATAACCTTAAGGGTGTCTACATCAGCATTAAAAAACATCAACAAAAAAGGCATCAGTGCCTGCCTTAAAGAAGCTAAAGAAAAGGGCGTTTTAGCATAATATTCAATGAAGCAGGTTAAAGCCACTTCATTATAATAAATTATAAAAAGAACAGAAAATGGCAAGGAATAAGAACAGAATCCAGGTGATTTTAGAATGTACTGAACATAAGGAAAGCGGTAAGCCCGGAACTTCCCGTTACATTACAACTAAAAACAAGAAAAACACAACTGAGCGTATCGAGTTAAAGAAATACAACTCCATCCTTAAACGCATGACAGTTCATAAAGAGATTAAATAACTAACGTTAACCGTTATAAGTTAACCGTTAACGGATAACAGATAACTGATAACTCATAACATAAAGAGAAATGGCAAAGAAAGTAGTAGCAACGCTAAAGAGCGGAAAAGGTAAAGATTTTACCAAGGTAATTAAAATGACTAAGTCTGAAAAAACAGGTGCTTATTCGTTTAAAGAAGAAATCGTTCACAACGACCATATAGCAGACTTTTTAAAGAGCAAATAATAACTCTTTAATAATTTATTACACATTTAAAATTCTTTCCCCTCATCGGAAAGAATTTTTTGTTTTACGACATTTAATTTGCTGTTAACTCTCACATCTAAAATCTAATATCTAACTTCGGTACATGAACTTTTTCTCCAAATTATTTACCAAAGAAAACAAGGAAAGTCTCGACCAGGGCTTATCAAAAAGCAAGGACAGTTTTTTTGGAAAATTAAGCAAAGCCATTGCGGGAAAGGATACGGTGGATGATGATGTTCTTGATAACCTTGAGGAAATCCTTATAGCCGGCGATGTTGGAGTTTCAACAACCATTAAAGTTATTAAACGCATTGAAGCGCGTGTGGCCCGGGATAAATATGTTTCTACCAGCGAATTAAATTCCATTCTCAAGGAAGAAGTTGCAGCGCTGGTAAACGAAAATTACAGGAACAGTAAAATAAATCATTTCAGCGAGCCATTGCCCCATAAACCTTTTGTAATTATGGTGGTGGGCGTAAACGGCGTTGGTAAAACCACCACGATTGGTAAACTGGCCCATCAGTACAAGATGGCAGGTAAATCGGTTATTCTGGGAGCTGCGGATACTTTTCGTGCAGCCGCCGTAGACCAACTTACCATCTGGAGCGAGCGGGCAGGAGTGCCTATCGTAAGCCAGGGCATGGGTGCCGATCCTGCAAGCGTTGCATTTGATACGCTCAGCAGTGCCAAATCAAAAGATGCCGACGTTGTAATTATTGATACTGCAGGACGTTTGCACAACAAGATTAATTTAATGAATGAGCTTACCAAGATTAAAAACGTGATGAAGAAAGTGGTGCCTGATGCTCCGCACGAAGTAATGCTGGTTCTTGACGGAAGCACCGGGCAGAATGCCGTTGAACAGTGCCGGCAGTTTACCGCGGCAACCGATGTTACTGCGCTAACCGTTACAAAACTCGACGGTACCGCTAAAGGTGGCGTGGTTATTGGAATTTCCGATGAATTTAAAATCCCCGTAAAATATATTGGCGTTGGCGAAAAGATGACCGACCTCCAGGTGTTTAATCCACTTGAGTTTGTTGATAGTCTCTTTAACCAGAATTGAATTATACCGGATATTTTTTTAATATTACAGGATAATTTAATTGTATGAAAATTTTAAAATCCTTTATAATCCTGGCTGTTTGCTGCCTTTGTTTCCCGCTTTCAGCCCAGGTTTCTTCCTTCGACGATCTTACTTTTGAGGAGGATTCCACATCAAAAGCCTATAAGCCAACTGGTAAAAAATTCGCTTTTATCAAGTCCAAGCGCGGAAGCGGTGGGGTCAATAAAACCACAAAGGCCGATTCTATTTTAACCATGCCTATCAGTGAGATCGTGCTGGTATATTCTGAGTTAAATTCTTCGGCCATTTCTAACAGGGAAGAAGCCAACCGCGAACGCTGGGAGAATCTTTTAAAAACCTATCCTGAATTATTTCAGTTCAGCACCAGTTATAAAAACCTTCTTCAATACAATAAAAACAGCGATACCGCCGCGATGAAACTGGCGCAGGGTTTTTATGTTTATTATGGCAGCGAAACCAAGGAGCCTGAAACCAAAGCGGTGGTTGAAACACCCAAGCCGAAAGATAAAAAAGAAACAAAGTCTGAACCTGTAAAGGAAACAAAATCCAAAAAGGAAAAGAAAGAAGAACCTGTTGCAAAGGAAAAACCTGTTAAAGAAAAAAGGGAAAAGAAACAAAAAGAAGAAACAAAAAAGGAAGAGCCGAAGAAAGAAGAAGAAATTGTAAACAAAGAACCTGAAGTTGAAGTTCCTGCAAAAACGTTCACTAAAAAAGTTGGATACACCAAACCAAAGAAAGCTAAAAACCCAAAGGCTTGCCGTCAGCCTTGCTACGAAGGTGGCGACGAAGGCCTGAACGCATTCTTAAAAGAAAATGTGGTACTGAGTAAAAAACAAAAAAAGCATTCGAAAGGTTTGATCTCCAACGTAAAGCTTCAATTAAACTTTGACGGTTCTATTAAAAAATATTTTGTGACCGGTGAAGATGAAGAATTAAACAAATTGGTTACTACAGCCATCAATAATATGGATTTGTGGCAGCCTGCTGTAAAAAACGGAATCACTGTTAAATCGGAAGTGAAAATGGTGCTTATTTACGATAAAAGCAGCAAAGGCATGAAAGCAACCTAAATGAGCATAATTCCGCGGCCGGGTCCAAAATGCGAATGCATAAGCGACGCTGAAATGTTTGGAGAGTAATTAGTAGTAGGCATAGGTTTCATAATCTATAGCACTTGTCTGCTTAATAGGATAGTTATTCGAGTCATAAGCCAACGTGTAATTTTTAATCGCAGGATAACTCCCGGTTGGATAATCATACCTTTTAATTGTTTCATTGTAATCTTCAATAAGGGGCACAAACTGGTTTAAATATGCCCATCTCAAGTCTAGTGTGTTATTTCTTGTATAAATGTTCCTGGCCGTCAAAGTATTCGATTGATTAAATGATAGAGTTGAATCAAGGTTTTGTGTGTAATACGATTTTATAATGTCATTGGTAGGTCCTATTCTTATACTAACTACCTGGTTTCCGTTAGTTACATATTTGGTTGTGTCTGTTCCTGAAATTTCGTATTTCACATTATTGTTGGCGTCATACACATAATTTACGGAAAGAGTGCCAGTGGTTAACGCCGAAATCTTTCCATTAATATTATAATTAAAAGAAAGAGAACTTGTGGACACTGACCACACTGAATTTGCATAAGAACTATCCAAAAAATGTAGCTCAGATAACTGCCCGGCGGAGTTATAAATATATTTAGTCTGGCTCATTCTCGGTCCGTAACCTGTAGCGGTATAATTGTCGACCGATCTTGTTTCTTTTATTTTTTTAAAATTTGATGAAGCAGAAGGTGGGGTTGGAGAAGGAGCAGAGTCTCCAGGAAGAGTGTTGTTTTTTTTGCAGCCCTGGGTTAAAAGTGCGGCGAGTATAATAAAAAAGGATAAGATTCTCATTGCTAATATTTTATTGTCAAAGAAAGAAAAATAAATACGAATTACCCAACTTAAGGAATTTATTGTTAAAATTACAATTGTTTGATAACCAGCTGTTTAAAATTAATTAAGCGGGTTAAAATAAGTAGCTAATTCAGTATATTTGTACCCCGCTTTTATTGGGGCAAAAGCGAATTCGCCGCGGCGGAAATTATAAATACTAACCTCTCGGATGGTGTCTCAAATATCCGATACAAGTAAAATAAAATGGCAGAACAAACAGTAGTTGGTAACCCTGATTTCGATTGGAGTGCAATTGGTAAAAAACAAGACAATTATACAATTGACGAAAAAGAAAAATTCGATGAGTTGTATGGCAAGTCTTTAAACACTATTACCGATCTTCAGATCATTGAAGGGAAAGTAGTGGCAAAAAATAACCGCGAGGTTGTTGTAAACATTGGTTATAAATCAGATGGTGTTGTACCTCTTTCTGAATTCAGGTATAATCCTGATCTTAAAATTGGCGATACTATTGAAGTTTTTGTTGAAACTGCAGAAGACGCAAATGGTCAGCTTGTTCTTTCACACAAAAAGGCCCGCGCCGGAAAAAGCTGGGATAGGGTTAACGCCGCTCTTAATACTGATGAAGTTATTAAAGGCTTTGTTAAATGTCGTACCAAAGGTGGTTTAATTGTAGATGTATTCGGTATCGAAGCATTTTTACCAGGTTCACAGATTGATGTGAAGCCAATCCGTGATTACGATATTTATGTTGGAAAAACAATGGAATTTAAAGTTGTGAAAATCAACAATGAATTCAAGAACGTTGTAGTTTCTCATAAAGCATTAATTGAAGCAGAAATTGAAAATCAAAAACGCGATATCATTTCTAAATTAGAAAAAGGACAAGTATTGGAAGGAACTGTGAAAAACATTACTTCTTATGGTGTGTTCATCGATTTAGGTGGTGTTGACGGATTGATCCATATTACAGACCTTTCATGGGGTCGTATCAACCATCCTGAAGAGATCGTTAAATTAGACGAGAAGATTCAGGTGGTTATTCTTGAATTTGACGATGATAAAAAACGTATAGCTCTTGGTTTAAAACAATTAACCAAACATCCTTGGGAAGCTTTAAACTCTGAATTAAAAGTTGGAGATAAAGTTAAAGGTAAAGTTGTTGTTATTAACGATTACGGCGCATTTATCGAAATCGCTGCAGGTGTTGAAGGTTTGGTTCACGTAAGTGAAATGAGCTGGAGCCAGCATTTACGCAGTGCTCAGGAATTTGTGAAAGTAGGCGAGGAAATCGAAGCACAAATTTTAACCCTTGATCGCGAAGAGCGCAAGATGAGCTTAGGTATGAAACAATTAACTCCTGATCCTTGGAATATGATCATGGAGAAATACTCTAAAGGTTCAAGGCACACAGGTACAGTGCGCAACTTCACCAACTTTGGTGTGTTTGTTGAACTCGAAGAAGGTGTTGACGGTTTAGTTCACATCTCTGATCTTTCTTGGAGCAAAAAAATCAAGCATCCAAGC
>JACDDR010000084.1:10114-17741 GCA_013816895.1 Bacteroidota bacterium | reverse complement strand
CTTATGGAGCGTCCGTAATTTGTTTTAAAAACAATTCAAGCTTCTAAACATGGAGAATATTAATTTAAATATAATTACGGAAGATCACGTTGCTGGCAAATGGGAAGTAAAACAGAGAGTAGTAAGAACATCAAATGAAAAAAGCCCTTTTACTACCAGTCAACATATTGAAATTGAAAACGGTATTTATAAATCCAATAATGGTAAAGAATGTACAGGAAAGTTAATTGTGGTACGGGAGGAAATAATTTTTAATACTCAATTGAAATTTTATGAAAACGATGCTGAAGTAGCAAACGCAATTATAACAAGATTATATTCCGAAGATGATGGAAATGAAAAAATCTATCATTTAACATTGTATTTTACTACAGGGTTAGAATTGGTTCTCCAAAAAATTAATTAACATACTAAACTTTAAAAAAAATTCATAATGAGTTTACAAAATGAAAGGCAGATGCTTCACAATTTTTTCATGCAAGCACCGGCAATATTAGCAATATTAAAAGGGTCAGAGCATGTTTTTGAATTTGCTAATCCAGCGTATATTGAATTGATCGGTAATCGAAATCCCTTTGGTAAAACTGTGCGTGAAGCCTTACCTGAAATCGAAGGGCAGGGATTTTATGAGTTATTAGATAATGTTTATACCACAGGAGAAGCATTCGTTGCTAAAGAAATGCCCGCAAGCTTAAATCGTAATGGAAAACTGGATCAGATATATGTAAATTTTAGTTATCAACCATTTAAAGACGAACATGGAAAAGTGGAAGGAATTTTAGTTTTCGCTTATGAAGTTACAGAGTTGGTTAGTGGCCGTAAAAAAATTGAAGAAAGTGAAAATCAGTTACGCTTCATGGCTGAATCAATGCCTCAAAAAATATTTACAGCAAAGCCCAATGGTGAAGTTGATTATTTCAATCCTCAATGGAGTGAATTTACAGGCCTTAGCTTTGAGCAAATAAGGGATTGGGGATGGCTTCAATTTATTCATCCAGCTGATAAAGAAGAAAATATTCGGATATGGCAACATTCAATTGATACAGGAGAACCGTTCAGGTTTGAACACCGCTTCCGGTCTAAAGAAGGTGAATATCGCTGGCATCTTTCGCGCGCCCATGCTATGCGTGATGAAAATGGAACGATCATCAAATGGTTTGGTAGTAATACTGATGTCCATGATCTTAAAAAAGTACAGGAGCAATTAACCCGGTCATATGAAGATTTAGAAACTAAAGTAAAATTCAGAAATATTGAACTTGAAAAAAAAATACTGGAGTTACAAAAGAAAATTGATCTTCTTGAAAATAAATGAAAATGCAAAAACCGAAAAATGAAGTTGAAAGAATAAAAGCTTTAACACGATATGAGATATTAGATACACCTCCAGATGGTGCTTTTGAAAGAATTACAGCTTTAGCATCTAAAATATTCAATGTCCCTATTGCCATAATAAGTTTAGTTGATAAGGACAGAATATGGTTTAAATCTCATCATGGTTTGCCGGGAGTTGAACAAATAGATAGAGAGCCAGGATTATGCGCCTCCGCAATTTTATCCGAGGAAGTGTATCTTGTTGAAAATGCACGTAAAGATCCACGAACTTTAACGAATCCATTAGTATGTGGGGATTTTGGTCTTCAGTTTTATGCCGCAGCTCCTCTACAAACAATTGATGGATATAACTTAGGAACAATATGCATAATTGATAAAAAACAGCGTTTTATTTCAGAAGAACAGAAAACATATTTAGAAGATTTGGCAGCAATTGTTATAGATGAAATGGAACTCCGCCTTGCAGCGAAGAAGGCAATTAAGGCTTTAAAACAATCATATGAAGATATAGAAACAAAAGTAAGATTTAGAAATATCGAACTTGAGCGAGAAAATAAAGAACTTCAAAAAAAAATTGACCTTCTTTCAAATACTAAGGTTTAGAAATGCTAAATAAGATTTGTTGAAATGAATAAAACTACCACCGAAAAATTAAGGTACTTAACCTCTGAGCATGAAACAATTGTCGTGTTGTATATTTCCACTGAATGTGAGCGTTGCATTGCGCTTATGCCAATTTTTGATGAATTAGTAAAGGAGGAGATGTTTAAAAAAATATTGTTTTTGGAAATAGATTCTACAGAAAATCATTTGATTAGGAAAGAAATTGATTTAACTCACCTCCCCCTGATATCCATTTTTAAGAAAGGAATTATAATTAAAAACTCTTCAGTTGAAAACGAAGAAGAATTTCGCCAAATACTGCAATCAATTGTATAAAGAGGTAAACTTATGCAGGTGTAACTGTAGCATATCTTAAGCATTGTTTAAGTGTTTTATAAGTATTATTAGATTATAAAATATGTATATTTGATGTATAATGTTTAATTATACAAAATGTCAGAGAACAAAAATTGGGAACACCGAGCTAAAACAGCAATTAAAAAAGAAGCATTAAAGGAATTTGCAGGTTGGACGGATCGTGACTTTATAAATTGCATTATTGATTTGCGGGAACAAATTAAATCCTTGGAAATAAATCAGGGACAAGAGCTTCAAAGAGTCAATGAACATGAAGTCAAAGAAGATCAGTTCAATAAGTCATGGTCAGTTCCAACAAAGATCGTTTTCATTTTACACCTTTTAAATAAAGTTTTACTCTCTTCTGAGATTTACGCCAAGCTAATCAGCCTTGATAGGTCTTTTAAAGATTACTCCTCCTCAAAAGTTGTACTTTCTAATTACCTCACCCGAAGTGCCAAGTCTGGTCGTATTAAAAAAATTAAACTTCCCGGCATTAAAACTCATTATTTTGCTTTGCCTGATTGGATGGATGAGAATGGATTGTTATTAGCGAATTACAAAAAATCGATTGCCAAATATTAATTATCTCCCTTCTATTTATTGTAAATGAAATCAGCTTAACAGACATTTACAGACACTCACAGTCATTTACAGCCGATAGATACCCTTCCCGGCTTTCACCACAAATCCCTTTCCGAAATTTGTACCCTGATAAGTAAAGTAACTTATTCAGAACGATTGTGCGTTTCAAATATTTATCTGATTGTGGTGAGCAGATTTATTTTGAGTACGTCCTTTAAGTTTCTGAAGGGATGGCTGTAACAATAAAACAGAAAGTAAATGATAAAATAAAAAAGGAATGTTAGGGTGCAAATAGAATTCAGAAATTCTAAGTAATTGTCTTTTGCTGTTTCGGCCATGAAGCAGCAAGAACAATTATTTCTATAGAAAAGAACGCACTCTATTTAGTATGCACTAATTGTTTGAAACATCCAAGTCTGTTTAGCTAAAGAAGCTGAAGTGAAAAACTATTGCCCTATTCAGGAGGACGTTCCAAACAGTGTATTTATCTTGCTTTGAATGCTGAAATCCTTTACAGTAAAGGCCGGAGGCAATAACTAAAAACAAAGAACAATGAAAACAAAAAACAAAAAAATGGAAAAAGCAATTTTATACACCCGTGTTTCACGGGGTGAAGTGATTGATCCGAAAGATAGTCTTGATAGTCAGGAAGAGCAGTTAAATGAATACTGCTTGGAAAATGAAATCGAGGTGATTCAGGTTTACAAGGATGTTGCTTCCGGAGAAAATTTTAACAGGCCGCAGTTTCTAAAAATGTATTTGAATATTAGAAGCGGCAGAGAAAAAGCTAATCTTTTACTTTTTACTTCTTTCGATAAATTTTGTTCAAATCTTATTGAGCATAAAAAAATGTATGAACACCTGATCGAACTTGAAATCACTCCCAAAGGTATTGAGCAGGTGAACGTATGCTTTATACAAATCATTAAAAAAGATTAATAAATGAAAAATGAAACAAAAATAATTGACCTAAAAAAAGTCACAAGTATAAACCCGAACAAAGAAAACCTAACGGTTGAAAAATTAAAAACATTTAAGGGGCTGGAAAATCTGAATGATGAACAAGCAACGGAAATGGTATTTGCAATCCAAACCTTTGCAAATATTCTATATGAATTTATGAACCAAAAAAATCCAACTGAAATGAAAAACGAAAAAACAGAAGATGAATTTAACCCACTTAAAAAAGCCGCATGATGAAAACAGATGAATTACTAACAACTAAATTCGGACGCTTGCCTTCAAAGCAGGTGTTTGAAAAAATAGATAAACCCAATGTGGTTATCTATACAAGAGTTTCCAGTAAGGAACAGGCCGACAAGAATATGTCCTTGGAAACCCAACGAAAAACGATTCAGGACTGCGTTGATCGAACGGGCAGAAATGTTTTAGGCTATTTCGGTGGAACTTATGAAAGCGCAAAAAGTGATGGTAGAAAAGAATTCATGCGAATGCTTGAATACATTAAAAAGAGCAAAGGGCAGGTAAATGAGATCATGGTTTATGCTCTTGACCGCTTTAGCCGAACAGGAGGTGCGGCAATAAAGCTCGCCTGTGACCTCCGTGAAAAATATGGGGTGAATATTTACGCTGTAACTCAGCCTGTAGATACTTCAAACCCAAGCGGGGTTTTAAGTCAGGGGATGCACCTTTTATTTTCCGAGTTCGATAATAAATTAAGAGGCCAGCGGGTTGTTGCCGGACTGAAAGCGAAATTTGAAATGGGTATTTGGTCAGTAAGACCACCGCAAGGTTATGATACGGTTATTGTAAACGGAGAAAGGAGGTTAATGGTGAATGAGGAAGGTAAAAAGATTGCCAAGGCGTTTGAGTGGAAAATTCAGGGACTAAAGAACATAGAAATTCTTGAACGCCTGAAAGCAACAGGGTTGGCTAAAATGAATAAGATGCAAGTGCAACGAATTTTAGTCAACCCTTTTTATTGTGGGATGATCGCTCACGGAATGTTGAACGGTAAGGTAATTGAAGGCAAGCATGAAAAAATGATTTCCCGTGAAGTGTTTTTAAAGGTCAACAATATTTTAGAAGGCTCCACCCGGTTTAACATTCCTCATAAAGCTGAAGACATTAATTTGCCCCTGAAGGTGTTTATTTGGTGCGTAGGATGCGGTTCGCCTTTTACAGGGTATATTGTCAAGGCCAAAAAGTTATACTATTACAAGTGCCGTAAAAAGGGATGCTGCTGTAATAAGAGCGCAAAGGAAATCCACACCAAGTTCGAAGCCCTGCTTTCAGAAATAAGTATTAAGCCTGAACTGATCGACCCGATCTTATTTCAATTAGAACGAACCTTTGATGACCTGAACTCTGAAAATAAGGGCAAGGAAAAGTTCCTAAAGGAACGCTTAACTGAGGCACAAAAAAAGGTAGATGTTTTGGAGGAAAAATATTTTATGGGTGGTGAAATGAACAAGGAAACCTATGATAAATTCCTTGGCCGTTTTAAGGCTGAACAAGGCGAAATCTTAAAGGAAATGGAGAAATGCCTTATAGCGAGTTCGAACCATAAGGATACGCTTAAAAAAGCCCTGACATTTGGCTGTAACCTCCTGAATGTTTGGAAGATGGGAAGCATCGCAATAAAGGAAAAATTACAAAAACTTTTATTCCCTGAAGGTTTGGCTTATGATAAGGAAATCGGGGCATTTCGAACCGACACAATAAATTCTCTGATCGCTGTAATCGCCCGTCTGACGGGCGATTCGCTTTTAGTAGAAACCGAACTGGCCTCCATAATTGGAGGCCAGTCACGTTCAGCGGAGAAAGAGGGATTCGAACCCCCGGACCTGTAACAGTCAACAGTTTTCAAGACTGCCGCATTAGACCGCTCTGCCATTTCTCCGCGGCAAAAGTAAGGTTTTTTTTAATTTTAACCATAAAATAGAAGAAATATTTATTACCTTTAAGAGAGTATTTTGAAAAATTCCCTGCATACGCGTAAAAGACTGGTCGTATTGTTTATGCTGATCCTTCTTAAGACCAGCACATTTTCACAGATTATTTCCTATTTTAACACAGGTGCCTTTAACGTGCCCGGACAACAACCCTTCCTTGAAACTTATCTTACCCTTATCGGAAATTCTTTTTCCTATAAAACCGTGGGCACACATTATCAGAATTCAGTGAATATTTCTCTCCTGATTTTAAAAGATTCTACAATCGTAAAAGCCAACAAGTACAATCTTATCAGCCCGGCATTTGACGACACCCTCAAAGCAGCTACTTTTATCGACAACCAACGATATTCCTTACCAAACGGCATCTATGAAATTCAAATTACCATAAGCGATAACTATAATCCAAAACAAAAGCCGGTTCACCTGAGGCAGAAATTTGTTATGGCTTTTCATTCCGATCAAATCGAATCCTCAAGCATTGAAGTGCTGGAATCATATAAAAAAGCAACTGTTATTTCAGGAGTAACTAAAAGTGGGTTCGATCTCATTCCTTATAACGTCAACTATTTTCCGGAAATACAAAATGACCTGTTGTTCTATTTTGAAACCTATAACACGGATACAATACTCGGAAAAAACACTCCCTTCGTTTTCTACTACTATATAGAGGGGGCCGATAATTTAATTAAACTCAACAGCTACGGAGCGTTTAAAAAACAGAACGCTTCAAAAGTTAATCCTCTCCTTGCAAAACTGGATATCAGCAAGCTCGGCAGCGGCAACTACAACCTGGTAATTGAAATCAAAGACGGCAAAAATATTATTCAGCATCAGAAAAAATATTTCTTTCAGCGTCTTAACAAAGCAGTGGATATTGTGGCGATGTATGGTTTTAACGAAAAAAAATCCATAGCTGAATATTTTGGCAGCTGTGATAATGCAGATACTCTTAAAATGTTTGTGGAATGCCTCTGGCCCATCTCTAATGGTATCGACAAAGAACGTGTAATAAATCAGGCCGTTAAAAAAGATAAAGATCTGATGAAGAAATTTATCATCGACTTCTGGCAACGTCGCGCCGCCGACTCTGTTAGCCCATTAAAATTATGGGCCGAGTATTATAAAAACGTTCAGCAGGTAATGGTATTATTCAAGTGCGGCAAGCAGCCCGGATATTATACCGAACGCGGGAGGGTTTACCTTCAATATGGTGCGCCAAGCCAGCGATCGGTTCAGAATGCAGACCTTAACACGTTTCCTTATGAGATCTGGCAATATTACCGCCTGAACGACAGAAGCAACGGTCAGTTTTTTAGTAACCGGAAATTTGTTTTCGTAAATAAAAACATTGCAGACGACTGTCACACTTTGATTCACAGTGATACGCGCGGAGAAATTTACAACGACCGGTGGCGTTTTGAACTCACGCGCAGAAATAATAATGGCGTTGCTAACCCGGATAATACTGCACCCGTGGGAACGCAGTACAATCAGTTCGACGAAATCTACAGTAACCCCCGATAATTATTTATGTCTCAACCAAGTGTTGCTGTTGTCATTCTCAATTATAACGGCAAAAATTTTTTAGAGAAGTTCCTTCCGGGCATTATTCTTCATTCGGAACCGCACGCTGTTTATGTTGCCGATAACGCCAGCACCGACGAATCCATTCAGTTTTTAAAAACAAATTTTCCTTCAGTTACAATTATCGAGAATAAAGAAAATGCCGGATATGCCAAAGGCTACAACATTGCTTTAAAACAGGTGAGGGAAGATTATTACATTTTGCTGAACAGCGATGTTGAAGTTACTCCCAATTGGATTAACCC
>JACDDR010000084.1:0-10104 GCA_013816895.1 Bacteroidota bacterium | reverse complement strand
ACCCCGTAATAACCCTCATGGAACAAGATCCGGAAATTGCAGCATGTCAGCCTAAACTTTTGGATTTTAAAGACCGGTCGTTGTTTGAATACGCCGGGGCTTCGGGAGGCTTTATTGATTCGTACTGCTACCCTTTTTGCAGGGGAAGATTGTTTAGCACTGTTGAAAAAGATACCGGACAGTTTAACTCGCCAGCGGAAATCTTCTGGGCTACCGGTGCCTGTCTTTTTATTAAGTCTTCGGCCTACTGGCAGGTAGGAGGCCTGGATAACGATTATTTTGCGCACATGGAAGAGATTGACCTGTGCTGGCGCTTAAAAAACGCAGGCTATAAAATATTTGCAGAGCCGTCTGCCGTTGTTTATCATATTGGAGGAGGAACTTTGAATAAATTTTCTTCTCAAAAAACATATTTAAATTTCAGAAACAATTTAACAACACTTGCTAAAAATCATCCTTCAAAAAATTTAATTTTTAAAATCTGGTACCGCATGATTCTGGACGGCATAGCTGCTTTTCGTTTTCTTTTAGCAGGAACTCCCAAACATTTTTTCGCGGTTATTCATGCCCATTTTTCGTTTTACAAAAGACTACCATCAACATTGCGCAAACGAAAGGAGATGCAGAAGCTTCCAGCATTCAGATACACTACTTCACACATTTACAAAGGAAACATTGTTTTCGAATATTTTATTTCAGGGAAAAAAAAGTTTTCTGAATTAGATAAAGGATTTTATTAAGCTAACGTTTTGGGGTTTTTAGAAATAAAAAACAAGCCTGCAAAAGTAAACAGTCCGTTAATCAAAATCAGTTCTGTTCCTATCTTATATCCGCCAAACATACTTTCAGAAAGCGCTTTTAATCCCAGATCGATGTGAAGTTTCTTCTCATACCATTCGGGACTGCAACATATGTCGATACCAAGAACCAGTATGGGTGCTACAATACATACCATCCAGATGAATTTCTCATTCAACACCCGTTTGGTTAAAATACCAAAGGAGAATAGCCCGAGTAAAGGTCCGTAAGTGATGCTCGCAAACTTCAGAATAAAATCTATAATGAGTTTATCGTTAATGGCTTTAAAAATTAGTACCATAAGAAAAAACACAACTGCAAAACTAAAGTGGACCTTCAGCCGGATTTTCTTTTTTTCTTTTTCGGTGCCTTCTTTCGAATTGAGATTCAGAATATCAATACAAAAACAGGAAGTGATCGAAGTGATTGCGCCATCTACACTTGGAAATAAAGCCGAAATAAGCGCAATAATAAAAACAATGCCTATTACCCCGCTGAACTGATCGCTCAAAGCTATGGTGGGAAACAGATCGTCAGGCGCTACTTTTAAGTGCATGGTATCAGCGTACAAGTATAACACTCCGCCCAAAAACAAAAACAAAAAATTAACGAGAACGAGTACCAGCGAAAACGAAATAATATTTTTTTGTGAATCGCGCGGTGTTTTTACACTGATGTTTTTCTGCATCATTTCCTGATCGAGGCCCGTCATGGCAATTGCGATAAAAGCCCCGCCAATAATATGCTTTAAGAAAAACGAACCAGACTTAACATCGGTATTAAAAATTTGCGTATATCCTTTAGTACTCATCTGCGACAAGGCCTCACCAAATTCTAGGCCGAGCGCTTTTAAAATCACAACAATGCAGATGATCAATCCCAGCAACATTCCTGTTGTTTGAAGTGTATCGGTATAAATAATGGTTTTAACTCCTCCTTCAAAAGTGTAAAGAAGAATCAAAACTAATATAACAAGCGCGGTGAGCTCAAAGGGAATACCCATCTTATCAAAAATAAATATCTGAAGAACGCTGATCACCAAATAAAGCCGCGCGGTTGCGCCAACCAGTCGCGATAAAATAAAAAAGAATGCGCCTGCCTTGTGAGCTTTTATTCCAAAACGTTTTTCAAGATATGTGTAAATTGAAGTTAAATTTAACCGGTAGTATAAGGGAATAAGTACGAAGGCAATCACCATGTAACCCAGTAAGTAGCCCAGTACAATCTGGAAATAAAAAAAATTTCCCGAGCCCACTCCGCCCGGAACACTCACAAACGTTACGCCGCTCAGGCTGGTGCCAATCATTCCGAAGGCAACCAGCATCCAATTGCTGTTTTTGTTCCCTATAAAAAATGATTCGTTATTTGAATTACGACCTGTATACCAGGCCACAGCAAGAAGTATCGCAAAATAGGAGATAACAAATATGAATAACAGTGTTGGCGACATTTGTATTAATACAGGCTTAATGGCCTTATACAAAGATTTGATTTTTAAATATTTTTTCACGAATACTGCCGGATAGTTCTAAACAATCCCGGGGTGAATAAGTTAAAATACTGGCATAATCCCTACCTTTGCAGAATTGGAATTCAGCTCTAAAATAATCGAACAGGCCGTTGATGCTTTTGCACAATTACCGGGTGTAGGAAAAAAAACCGCACTACGTTTTGTACTTCATATTATCAAGCAGGAAAAATCAGAAGTAGACAAATTCGGTTCACTCATATCACGCCTTAAAACCGATCTTAAATTTTGTTTGCGCTGTTTTAATATTTCTGAAAATGAAATTTGTGAAATTTGCGCCAATCCTGTCCGTGACGCTTCCATTATTTGTGTAGTTCAGGATTACCGGGATATCCTCGCCATTGAAAAAACCGGTTTATACAAAGGTCATTATCATGTTCTCGGCGGTTTAATTTCTCCAATGGAAGGGATTGGTCCTTCTAACCTCAACATTGAATCGTTGGTGGAAAAATTAAAAGATAATTCTGTTGCGGAAATCATTCTTGCGCTCAATGCCACTATGGAAGGAGAAACAACATCGTTTTACATCTTCCGCAAAATTGCTCCTTATAATGTTAAGCTCAGTGCCATTGCACGCGGAATAGCGGTGGGTGATGAGCTTGAATATGCCGATGAAGTTACGCTTGGCCGCTCCATTACCAATCGCGTACCTTTTGATTCCAGTTTTAAAAAATAGGCTGATTGGCCTATGTTTTGTTCTAATGATCCCGGACTGCAATTCCGTCGTTAAAAAAATAATTAAAACGACAATGCGTCACGTAAATATTTAAAATGCTGACTTTATTTCACGATATCACGATTGGAATAAAATATGCGTGATACTATTAAATACTAAAACAATGAATTTAAATAATTATACCATAAAATCGCAGGAAGCCATCCAGCAAGCTGTGCAACTGGCGACCATTGGCGGTCAGCAGGCCATTGAAACAGGCCATATTTTAAAAGGGATTCTTGAAGTTGACGAAAATGTAACTCCCTACATTTTAAAAAAATTAAACATTAACCCTTCATCATTTGAAAAAATGGTGGACAGTGTTTTAAAATCCTATCCAAAAGTAACTGGTGGCCAACCCTATTTATCTTCTTCCGCTAATCAGGTACTAGCAAAAGCAAATTCGTTTTTAAAAGATTATAAAGATGAATATGTTTCCATTGAACATCTTTTGCTTGGTTTACTGAGCGCCGGTGACAGCGTATCAAATATGATGAAAGATGCAGGCTTAAAAGAAAAAGAAATAAAAGCGGCAATAACGGAATTAAGAAAAGGTGAGCGCGTTACAAGTCAGTCGCAGGAAGAAACTTATAACTCCTTAAACAAATTTGCCATTAACCTCAACGCGCAGGCCCGCAACGGAAAATTGGATCCGGTAATTGGACGCGATGAAGAAATACGAAGAGTTCTGCAGATTTTATCGCGCCGTACAAAAAATAATCCCATCCTGGTGGGAGAGCCTGGGGTGGGGAAAACCGCGATTGCCGAAGGGTTAGCACATAGAATAAATAACGGCGATGTTCCCGAAAATTTAAAAAGCAAACAGGTATTCTCGCTGGATATGGGCGCGTTAATTGCCGGAGCTAAATTTAAAGGCGAGTTTGAAGAGCGTTTAAAATCAGTAATTAAAGAAGTTATTGGAAGCAATGGCGAAATTATTTTATTCATTGACGAAATTCATACACTCGTAGGTGCTGGCGGAAGTGGCGAAGGCGCCATGGATGCCGCCAATATTTTAAAACCCGCGCTCGCTCGTGGTGAATTGCGCTCCATTGGAGCAACAACGCTTAGCGAGTATCAGAAATATTTTGAAAAAGATAAAGCACTTGAACGTCGTTTTCAGAAGGTAATGGTGGATGAGCCAAACGCGGAAGACGCTATTTCGATTTTACGTGGAATAAAAGAGAAGTATGAAGCCCACCATAAAGTCCGGATTAAAGACGAAGCCATTATTGCTGCCGTAGAGCTCAGTCAGCGATATATCAACGATCGCTTTTTACCGGATAAAGCAATTGATTTGATGGACGAGGCGGCTTCAAAATTACGGATGCAGATAAACTCCATGCCGATTGAACTCGATGAAGTGGAACGAAAAATAATGCAGCTTGAAATTGAACGTGAGGCTATGAAGCGCGAGAATGAGGCAACAAAAGTAAACTCACTTAACCAGGAGATAGCTAACCTTAAAGAAACGCGTGATTCGCTAAAGGCAAAGTGGCAAAGTGAAAAAGAAGTGATTGAAGGTGTTCAGAAAATTAAACTTCAGATAGAAGAGTTGAAACAACATGCCACCAATTTTGAAAAGCAGGGTGATTATGGTAAGGTGGCGGAGATCCGCTACGGCAAGGTAAAGGAAGCCGAAACAAAATTAGCTGAACTTGAAACCAAACTTGCTGAATCAAAAGCAAGCGGACGGCAACTGGTTAAAGAGGAAGTGGACAGTGAAGACATTGCTGCCGTTGTTAGCTCATGGACAGGCATTCCGGTGAAGAGCATGCTCCAGAGCGAAAAAGATAAATTATTAAATCTTGAAGCGGAATTGCACAAGCGTGTGGTTGGTCAGCATGAAGCCATTGAAAGTATCGCCGATGCCGTGAGGCGCAGCCGTTCGGGATTGCAGGACGACCGGAGACCCATTGGATCTTTTATATTCTTAGGAACAACCGGTGTTGGTAAAACTGAGCTTGCCAAAGCTCTGGCGGAATTTTTGTTCAATAACGAGCATGCCATGACACGAATAGATATGAGTGAATATCAGGAACGTCATGCCGTGAGCAGGTTAATTGGCGCGCCTCCCGGGTATGTTGGTTATGAAGAGGGCGGACAATTGACAGAAGCCGTGCGCCGCAAACCTTATAGCGTTATACTCCTTGATGAAATTGAAAAAGCTCATCCGGATGTATTTAATATTTTACTCCAGGTGCTGGATGATGGAAGACTGACAGATAACAAAGGCCGTGTTGTGAATTTTAAAAACACCATTATTATTATGACAAGTAATATTGGCGCACATCTTATTCAGGAGAATTTTGAAAAAATCACCGACGCTAACAAGGACGAAATAATTGCCAAAACAAAAAACGAGGTGTATGAGGTGCTGAAAAAAACCATTCGTCCCGAATTTTTAAACAGGATTGACGAAGTGATCATGTTTGAACCACTTTCAAGAGAAGATGTGACAGCCGTTGTAAAAATTCAGTTTGAACACATCAAACAAAGGCTATCCGCTCAGGATATTGAGCTTGAAATTACCGAAGAGGCGATCGACTGGCTGGCACAATTAGGGTATGATCCTCAATTTGGAGCGAGACCTGTGAAGCGGGTGATGCAAAAGCAGTTATTGAATGAGTTATCTAAACAATTGCTTTCGGGCAAAGTTAATAAGGACAAGCCCATTCTCATTGATATGTTTGAAAAGCAGTTTGTATTCAGAAATGAATAGGAGGCCTGAATTTTAAGATTTCACTGTTAAAATGGTGAAGTTTACCAACTAAATGGCCCTTGCGTACGTTTAATTAATTAAGGAAGAGAAAAAAGCTTCGGTTTTCCAATCTTTTTCTTACTTTTATTTACGATTAAACTCATGAAAAAAATTTACCTTTTCTTTCTCAGCATTTGTTTTTTACATACGTATTCACAAGCTCCTAAACTCATCAATTATCAGGGCATTGTACGCAACGCCGCCGGTATTCCGGTAACTTCGCCAGTGAAGCTAAAATTTGAGATTTTTCCGGTTAATGCAGGCGGTACATCAGTTTATACCGAAGTGCAAAGCACTACTACTAATTCGCTTGGCCTTTTCAGCACGCAGATTGGTAAAAACTCGGCACTGAATATCAACTGGAGCACAGGATCCTGGTTTCTCCAGGTATCGGTGGATACTACTAACTCAGGTTCTTCTTTCAGTACTATTGGAAGGCAGCAGATGGTGAGTGTTCCTTACGCTTTATATGCTGAAAATGCGGGCACCGCGCCTTCTCCCTCGGTTACGTTTTCAAATAACGTTTTATATGTTGGTACCAATTCTGTTTCTATTCCTTCTTCGCCCGCTTACATTCCGGGCAATGGTATCAGTATTAATTCTGCCACAATCACAAACGCAGCTCCCGACCAAACTGTAACGCTGCAAGGCGGGGGTAATACTTTTGTAAACAGTTCCTATCCGAACTTTACGGTAACTACGCCTCCGCAAATATTAAGCATCAACAATAATATTATTTCATTATCCAATGGTGGAGGAAACATCGTTTTACCTGCTACTTCCTCAACTCCAAATACTTCTTTAACCGGTTCGGGCGCGGCTACAGTAACCAGTTCGGGCACCAATAGTTTTAACGTTACAGTGCCTCCTACTTCCATTTCCGGCACAGGTGGAATTTCGGTTAGCGGCTCTTATCCCAATTTTATTATCGGTTCTTTAGCCCCGGCATCTCCTACTATTACCGGCACTGGTGTTGCCAACACTTCTTCTTCCGGAAACAACTATACTGTTAATGTTCCGCCACCAACTTTAAACTATGGAGGGAATGTATTGTCCATCACCCAGGGTTCGGCCACCTCTCTGGTAACAATTCCTGCAGGAGTAACGCCAACCATTACAGGAGCAGGTATTGCAACAGTTTCACCGGCTTCTGGAAATAATTTTACCGTTAGTGTGGCTCCATTAAATTTAACAGGAGCAGGTTCTACTACCGTTAGCGGAACCTATCCCAACATAACGGTTAACACTCCCTTCCCTCCTTCTCTTCCACCAGCCTGGTTGCTTTTAGGGAATGGTGGAACAGTAGACGGAACCCATTTTATTGGAACTACGGATAACGTACCTCTTAATTTCAGGGTCAATAATCAAAAATCCGGGCGCATCGACCCTTTTCTTTCCAATACTTTTTTTGGTTATTGGGCAGGAAGGGATAATACAATAGGGACGCAAAACTCCGCGTTTGGAGTTAATGCACTTTTAAATAACACATCGGGGACGGGGAACACCGCGTTCGGGACTTCTGCATTAGGAACTAATACGACTGGCAGCAGCAATACCGCTATAGGAGCGGGAGCAGGCGCATCAAGTACCGGAAGCGGAAATGTTTTTATTGGCTATCAGGCCGGAAGTGGGGCAACCGCAAATGGTCAGCTCCATATCGCTAATAACAACAGTGGACTTCCCTTGATATTCGGAGATTTTGGTACCGCAAGAATTGGGTTGGGCACCACTACACCGGCCGCAAGGCTGGATGTTTTTGGAACATCGCAATTTATCGACAATAATACATCCACCGGATACTCTACCCTCATCCAAAACAATGTAGCTTCTGGTATTAGTGGAGGCGCGCTTGATATAACCAACTCCGGCCAGCGAAGTATTGGCAACAGTGCAGTGAATATTCAAAACCTTGTAACAAAATCAGGAGGATCGGGTACTACCAAAACCGGTCTGTCCATTCAGTCTACAGGCGCCTGGGCGCCTGGAACAAATCAGCCTAATGTTGGATTATTCGTGAATGTAAGCGGAGCCGATATTAACAACAGTGCTATTTTCCTTGGCGGAAATGTTGGTATTGGTACTAACGCGCCCGTTGCTTCTTCCTCTCTGCATGTTAATGGGGGAGTTACGATAACAGACGGTACACAGGGGTTGGGCAAAGTACTTACCTCCGACGCTAGCGGTAACGCCCAATGGAAACCTCTTACCATTCTTACGGTAGCTGGTTTTAACAACAAAAACCTTGCTAACGTGGGAAATGCGCCTACCCCGCTTACCGGACCTATTGGTTCCTTTAACAAAACTGCAGCAGATACTAAAGTTGAAATTATTGTTCAAACCCACATTAATGTTAGCGACATGATCCTCAATAGTTCAGTCGTGTTTGAAGTCCGGGTTAACGGAACATCCCCAGCTTCCGGCTCAGGAAGAACAAATTATTTCATTGATAATAATAATGCAGGTACCGCGGCTAATTATACTCCTGTTACTATTATTGGACAGTTTCCTTCTTTGGCAGCAGGTCTTTATAATATTGAAATTTGGGTATATGCAATAAACGGAGGGGGCAGTGCTACCGGTATATCGGTAGATCCGGGCAACTATTCGGCCAGCAGCGTTACAATTAAAGAATATAGATAACACTTATGAAATTAATAAAACTTATTTTGATCCTTTGCAGCTTCAGTGGTTTTTTAGCCACAGCGCAAACAACTGCTCCTCAACGTATCAATTACCAGGGCGTAATTCGCAATGCTAACGGCATGCCTGTTCCAAACAAAAACATTGGCCTTAAATTTCACATACACGAACTTGGCCCCGGTGGAACCGTTGTATTTACAGAATCACAAAGCATCACCACCAATTCGCTGGGGCTCTTCAGTACACAAATTGGCAAGGTAAATAACCTGGCCGTTGTTGATTGGCTCAGCCCTCCGTATTTTTTAGATCTTCTTGCAGATACCGCAGGCGGCACCAGTTATATTTTTTTAGGTAATCAGCAAATAGTAAGTGTGCCCTATGCTTTATATGCTGAAGAAGCAGGGAATGTAATCACTTATTCACCCTCGCCCAACATCACCATTACAGGTCCTTCAAACATTATCGACCTTTCTCCAACTCTCACATCAACTGTTTTAGTAGGAACACCTGGCGGCTTAAATTCAACCATTCCAAAACTTGCTATAGATGCAAACGGAAGAATTACAAGTGCTGCTGAATACACCGCGAATGTTGCAGGTGATATTCAGGGGCCTTTGAACAGCCAGATAATTGTCGCGTTGCAGGGCGTGCCGCTTTCCGCTACCACTCCAACCACTGGCCAGGTCTTACAATTTCAGGGGACGGCATGGACACCGGTTACCCCTTCTATCAGTGGAGGGGCGGGTCCGTGGACGTATGTGCCGGGAAATATTTTTCCTTCCAATAATCCTTTAATGGACAAGGTTAATATCGGGCAGACCTCCGGCAGTTCATTACTAAACGTATTAAACAACTCCGGCAGTACTCTCGGCAGTTCTCCTGTCGTTAATTTTTCAAATTCTAATTCGGGCTTTAACGCTCAGGGAGTTTTAAGCGTTACTAATTTTTCCGGTTCAGGGGCTTGCGTATATACTCAGAATAATCTTGCCGGGAATAATTCGCCGGGAATGATCATCAACATGAGTAATACTCTTAGTTCTTCAGCTGGATTAAATGTAACACATGTAGGACAAGGAAACGCGGGGAATTTTACCACAACTAATCCTTCCACATCCGCCGACGCGCTTGTTGCGTCCAGTAATTCAGGTAACGCCACTGCCTTAAAAGTTTTTAATTCAGGATCCGGTGGGGCGATGGTGGCTACTAATAACAGTCCCATTTCTACAGCTCAATTTAATAACACCGGAAACGGCAGTGTTATATATTCAAATTCCAATGCTACCAGCCCGGGTATCGTTTCTTATAACGGTGGAGGAGGCGTCGCTATTCAAGGGATTAACACGGCAACCCTTGCAAATGGAGGAGCACATGGTGTTTTTGGACAAACCGGAAACCCATCGTCAGCGGCAAATGGTGTAATGGGCGTAAATACTAAAAATGGTGCCGGGGTTGCAGGCATTAACTCTTTCACTGCCTCTTCAAGCAATGCTTTTGGTGTTTATGGAGAAGTAGCTAATCCCTCCATTAACTCTTCAGGAGTATTTGGTAAAAGCCTGGGTGCAGGTAATGGCGTTACGGGAATGACAGGCTCGCCAGCAACCAACGCCGCGGGGGTTTTCGGAGAGAACACAGGATCAGGATATTCATTTTATGGTTTAAAGC
>JACDDR010000083.1 GCA_013816895.1 Bacteroidota bacterium | reverse complement strand
CTTCTTACGTATCTGGTAACGCTCGTTGGAAAAGGAGCTGTGGATATGGAAATCACCCTCACGGGTACAAATATTATTTTAGGATTTACCATTTCAGTTCTAATTGGCATCATCAGCGGGTTTATTCCGGCTTACAGCGCCAGTCAGTTAGATCCTGTTGAAGCAATCCGCAGCAATTGATGAAACGCCCCGGAATAATATCTGCCATTTGCATTATCGGTTACCTCACCGTTGTGTTCACCTTTCCACAGGTGTTTTCGCCTGCCATTAAAAAACTGGGGGTATTTATGCCGGCGATTTACGGTATTCTGGTGGCTTCCAATTTTATAGCGTGTGTTGGAATATGGTTCTATAAGCAATGGGGCGTTCAGCTGTATATCATTTCTTTTTTTGCCAAAACCCTCTTCTTTGTTCTGCTCCAACAATATTCTGGTTCGTTTTATATTAATTCAGTTCTTTCCGTAATTTTCATCTTCATTCTCCTCCGGTATTATCCAAAAATGAGCCAAAATCTGTAAGCCCAAAAAATTTCCATCTAAGCTTTTAATTAAGTCATCTAAAAAATACGTTATTCGGAATAAAAGTGTTGTCGGGTCAAAATTAAATTGTATATCTTTATAAGGATAGATGTATTATTTACTCACTAAAACACACATTTGAATCAGTGAAAAGCATGATTGCCGAGGTAGAAACACCAGAATTGTTAGATTCCCTGAAGAGTTTTTTTGGCTTTAGCGGCTTTAAAGGAAACCAGGAAAAGATCATTAAAAACCTGTTGAACGGACAGGATACTTTTGTGATTATGCCAACCGGGGGAGGGAAAAGCTTATGTTACCAGTTGCCCGCTATTTTAAGCGAGGGAACTGCCATTATTGTATCGCCTCTCATTGCTCTCATGAAAAACCAGGTGGATGCCATCCGGGGTTTTAGCGATGAAAGCGGAATTGCTCATTTTTTAAATTCATCCTTAAATAAAAGCGAAATATTAAAGGTTAAAAAAGATGTACTTAGCGGTAAAACCAAGTTATTGTATGTTGCACCTGAAACATTAACAAAGGAAGAAAACATTTTGTTTTTTAAAGAGTTTAAAATTTCCTTTTTTGCGGTAGATGAAGCGCATTGTATTTCAGAATGGGGGCACGATTTTCGCCCCGAATACCGCCGCCTGCGTCCTATTATTGATGCGGTTGGAAACGTTCCGGTGATTGCCTTAACGGCCACTGCGACTCCAAAAGTACAGCAGGACATTCAGAAAAATCTGGGCATGCTAAATGCCCAACTCTATAAATCGTCCTTTAACAGGGCCAACTTATTTTATGAAGTCCGCGCCAAGCAAAACGTTATCAAGGAAATTATTAAGTACGTAAAGCAGAACGCAAATAAAAGCGGCATCATTTATTGTTTGAGCCGTAAAAAAGTTGAAGAAATTGCTGAAGCGTTAAAGGTGAACGGAATTAAAGCTGCACCATATCACGCTGGTCTGGATGCGAAAGAACGCGCAAAAACGCAGGATGGTTTTTTAATGGAAGATCTGAATGTTATTGTTGCAACTATCGCGTTCGGAATGGGAATTGATAAACCGGATGTGCGCTACGTGATTCATCATGACATTCCAAAGTCGCTGGAAGGTTATTACCAGGAAACCGGCCGTGCCGGGCGTGATGGAGGCGAAGGAAATTGCGTAACTTTTTATAGTTACGATGATATCATGAAGCTTGAAAAATTCATGAAGGATAAGCCGGTAGCCGAACAGGAAATTGGTAAACAGATGCTTGGCGAAACGGCTTCATTTGCTGAAACCAGCAGTTGCCGCCGCAAATTTCTTCTTCATTACTTTGGCGAAGAGTACGAGGAAAAAAGATGCAATGCCATGTGCGACAATTGCAGGCATCCGAAAGAAAAATTCGAAGCTCAGGAAGACCTTGGACTGGTACTGGAATGCGTTTTAGAAATAAAAGAAAAACATAAAATCAAAGATGTGATTAACGTGTTAATGGGAACATTAACCGCTACCGCAAAATCCTATAAACACAATGCGCTTGATTCGTGGACAAAAGGAATAGAAGAGGATAAAGACGATAAATTCTGGATGGCTGTATTGCGTCAGACCGTTGTAAATGGTTACCTGGCAAAGGACATTGAAAACTATGGTATTATAAGAGTAACGGATAAAGGACATGCCTTTTTGAAAAAACCTTATAGTGTAAAATTTACCCGGGACCACGAGTATAACAATGCCGATCGTAATCTTGATGATATTGCAATGGGAGGGAAAGGTGGAAGCCATGCCGCGGATGAGGTACTGTTCTCTATGCTGAAAGACCTGGTAAAGAAAACGGCAAAAGCAAAAGGATTACCTCCTTACGTGATTTTTCAGGAAATTTCGCTTGAAGAAATGGCTATTCAATATCCAATAACAATGGATGAACTTACTAAAATAAGCGGTGTAGGTACCGGTAAAGCTGCAAAATACGGCAAGCCTTTTCTTGATCTGATTAACGCTCATGTTGAAGAGAATGAAATAGAACGTCCTTCTGACATGGTTATAAAATCGGTTGTAAATAAATCGGGTTTAAAAGTTTACATCATTCAAAACATCGATCGCAAGATCAGCCTGAATGATATGGCCAAAAGCAAAAATCTTAAATTGCCTGAACTTTTAACCGAAATTGAAACCATTGTTGAATCCGGCACCAAAGTTAACATCAACTATTATATTGAAGATAATATTGATGAAGAAAAGCAGGATGAAGTAATGGAATATTTTAAAGAAAGCGATACCGACAGCATATCAGCGGCGATGAAAGAACTTGGGGAAAATGATTATACCGAAGAGGAGATCAGGATCATGCGGATTAAATTCCTTTCCGATTTCGCTAATTAAACTGAAATAGATTTGTAATTAAAATCCCGGCCACTCAGCCGGGATTTTTTATTGTGACCCGCGTACTTTCTTTTCCTTTTTTTCGTTTCTTTACTTAGTTTGTTTTCCTCAAAAACCCATAGGTATCTCTTTTTGTTTGGCGCCTGCAGCCTTGCATTCGGCATGATGATAGGAACCGTGCCAACCAGCGTGCCGCAATTTATCCTCTTAGGCAACTGGTTGTTGGAAGCAGATTTTAAACGGAAATGGACCGAGCTTAGATCTAACAAGCTTTTCTGGATCCTTTCCTCAGTTTTCTTAATGCATGTTGCAGGGTTGCTTTATACTTCTGATCTCGCAGCGGGTATTGATGATGTGCGGATAAAACTGCCCTTACTTTTTCTCCCCTTGGTTTTTTTTACTACCAAACCGCTTTCAAGGAACGAATTTCATTTTTTACTGTATTGTTTTCTGCTTGGGAGTTTTATCAATATTACCTGGTGTTATATTTACAGTTTTGTTTTGCATAAAAATGAGATAGCGCGAAGCGCCTCCAGGTTTATGAGCCACATCCGGCTTGGGCTTTACCTTAACGTTGCTATAGCTGCATGTGTTTATTTTATTTTTGTGCACGCGGCATGGAGTAAAAAAATATTTTTTATCTGTTTAATGATCTGTTTCCTGTTCAGCATGTATGTGCTTGGCCTGGCATCGGGCTTCGCCGATTTTTTCATACTGATTTTTTTAGCGGTTCTTTACTTAATTTTTAAACAGAATTTAAAATTCAAAGCTATACTCATCTTCGTTTTAATTACAGGGATTTACATTGTTGGAAAATATGTGAATAAAGTTTACGAGTCACAAGTACTGGTCAACAACAGTTCTTATAATTCCGTAAAAGAACGATCTGCGAATGGAAGGTTATACAGCCAGCTTGATCTTCACGGGCAAAAAGAAAATGGAAATTACGTGTTTATTAATATTCAGTTTGACGAACTCCATCAGCAATGGAACAGGCGCTGTCCCGAAGATAGTTTCGCATATAAGCCTGCATATAATTTAAAACGTTACGAAGTATTGCTGCGATATCTTTCCGGCAAGGCGCTCACTAAAGATTCGGCCGGTGTATGCCAGCTCACTGCCGAAGACGTAAACAATATTAAAAACAACATTCAGAATCACGAAACTTCCACGTGGAGCTATTTGCACAAACGTGTTTATGAAATTGTTTACGAGTATGAAGAGTTTAAAAACAAACGAAACGTGAATGGACATTCGTTAACCATGCGCCCTTATTTCTGGAAAGCAGCCATACTTAATATAAAAAGCCATCCCTTAGCCGGAGTTGGTACGGGCGACGTGCAAGCTGAAATGAATAAGACCTACATCGCAATTCATTCGCCACTACAAAAAAACTGGTTCAAGCGTCCGCATAATCAATTTCTTACGATAGCCGTAGCACTTGGCATAGGCGGATTGCTGGTATTTATACTCAGCCTTGTTGCTCCGCTCATTCAATTAAACGGAAAACTGCACGTATTGTTTTATGCGTTTTTCATTCTCGCAATTATTTCCTTTCTTTTGGAGGATACCCTTGAATCACAGGCAGGCGCCACTTTCTTTGCTTTTTTCAATACGCTTTTTATAGCGCAGGCTTATTACCGGTGGAAGGAAGATAAATAGATACTTTAAAAAGCAATACACTCCTGAGGGTTAATTGGTATACCGCTGTACCATAATTCGAAATGCAGATGGGGGCCTCTGCTTTTTTCGCCCGTATTACCTACTACCGCTATTGCCTCTCCGGATTTTATACGCTCTCCTGTTTTTCTTAAAATTTCAGAATTGTGTTTGTAGATACTGGTAAGATTGTTCGTATGCTGAACATGAATCACGTAACCGTCTTCTGCCGAGTAACCCGTAAACACTACGGTTCCATCAAGTGTACTTTTTACAATTTCATCATTTTTAGTAACCACATCGATCCCGAAATGATCTTCGGATAAATTAAAGGATGCGATAATTAATCCTTTAACCGGAGTATAAAAAACAAGCTCACGAAGTCCTTTTAAGCGCGAATTATTAATGGTGGCCACACTCGCATCTTTATTATTTTCAAAATCGTTGCGAAATTCAATGTCGGGTTTACTCGGACTTGTATTCACGCCTGCGTATTTTCCGGTAGTATCTTTTTTTGGCTTCTCCGCTTTTTTTTCCAGTTTTTCGTTCAACACGTTAAGAACATTTTTCATGTAGACGTCGCGGGCTGCTAAAATCTCTTCAATGGAATCGGCTTTCAGCGTAAGTTCCAGGATTTGTTTGTGTTCGGCTACGGTACCATAGCCCGGAATATATTCCCGCAAGGGAGTAAAGGCCACAAGACTTATTACCACGGTAGTCATTACAATAGTAATCGCGAAAACGCCAGTAATCAGGCTCCACGGCGACATCCTGAGAGAAAATTTTTCGCCAAAAGTATTGTCATTAAGAATAACCAGCCGGTACTTGCTCCTGAGAAAAGTACGGAAACGCCGCCATCGTTTGGGTTTTTCCACCGCCATAAGACCGTAAATATGCAAAAAAATAATTTTCTAAGGAAACTTGCAAGACAATGAAAGTTTCCTTAGTTTTGTGGCCGAATTCATGGAAATCAAAGATAAAATACTGCAGGGCGCTGAAGACTTGTTTTTCAAATATGGTATTAAAAACATTACCATGGATGAAGTTGCAAGGCATCTGGGCATGAGCAAAAAAACCCTTTACCAGTATTTTAAAGATAAAGATGAACTCGTTCATTCGCTCATTATCGAAAAAATTGAGGAGGACAAAATTATTTTTGGTAAAACTCACCGCGATTCTGAAAACATTGTTGTAGAAGCTTTTGAAATCATGAAGAACATCCGCGAAATTATGGGCCACGTTAACCCCGTTCTTTTTTATGAACTGGCAAAATTCTATCCCAAAACCTGGAACGTGTTTAATGAATTCAAGAATGGTTTTATTCGTGAGAATCTGGAAGAGAGTATTAAAAGAGGGCAGGAACTCGGCCTGGTAAGAAAAGATCTGAACGTAAAAGTAGCTTCCCGCATGCGTTTGGAAAACATTGATATGAGTTTTAATCAAGAGGTGTTTTCTACTGATAAATTTAATCTTGTGGATATTCACGTTACCATGACAGAGCTCTTTCTGTATGGCATTTGTACTTTAAAAGGGCATAAGCTGATCAATAAATATAAAAATGTTACTGAAGAATAACCGAAAAAAAATGATGGTTGATATGATAAAAACAAAAACACATTTAAAAATCCTTTTTCTAGTCGCAGCGCTATCAAGCGCGAGAAGGCTATCGGCCCAGCAGCAAAGCACCTCTTTTACTCTACCGCAAGCCATTGAATTCGCTTTAAAAAACAGTCCCAGTTACCTTAACGCTGAGCTTGATCAGCAGACAGCAAATTACCGGCGCAAAGAAACCGGCGGAGTGGGGTTACCGCAGATAAACGCAAGCATTGATGTAAAAGATTATATCGATCTTCCTACTTCGTTGTTACCTGGTCAGTTTTTCGGTGGGCCCGCGGGCACTTATATTCCGGTTAAATTCGGTACTAAATATAACGCGAACGCTGGAATCAGTGTTTCGCAACTGTTATTCAGCACCGACTATATTTTTGGTACGATCGCATCAAAAGAAGTTCTGAACCTTTCGCGCATTAGCGTTACAAGAAGTAAAGCCGATCTTGCCGCCCAGGTTTCCAAAGCATATTATAATGTGATCATTAATAAAGACAGAATTAAATTGCTGGATGCTAATATTACGCGTCTCAAAAAAGTATTCGAGGATACAAAAGCATTTAACCAGCAGGGCTTTGCGGAGTTAATTGATGTAGAACGCCTGGAAGTTCAGTACAACAACCTGGTTACCGAAAAAGAAAAAACCGTTAAACTCATCGGTCTGTCAGAAACACTTTTAAAATTTCAAATGGGATATAAGCTCAGCGATCCTATTGCCCTTTCCGACAGTTTGAATATTGAAATCAGCCAATTCGAAGATTTAAGTATCAGTAAACTGGATATTTCAAAAAGACCGGATTACCAATTGATGCAATCACAGCAAAAGTTACTCGACCTTGATGTGAAACGCCTTAAGTGGGGCTATCTTCCAACACTTGCGGCGTATGGAACATACCAATACAATGCGCAGAGACAACAATTTGATTTGCTTGACCCAAGCAAGAAATGGTTTAAAATAGCCCTTGTTGGCGCTACTTTAAATCTGAATATTTTCGATGGCGCCCAGCGATACTATAAAATTCAGCAGGCGAAAATTTCTGCTCTCAAAAATCAGAACACGATCCGTAATATTGAAATGGTTGCCGAAATGGAAGCAACGGTGGCAAGCGTTTCGTATAGTAATGCTTATTCGGGCTTGCTGGCCCAGAAAAGAAATATGGAGCTTGCGCAGCACGTATATGACGTTGCGCAGAAAAAATTTGAGAACGGAGTGGGTGGAAATCTTGAGCTTGTAACAGCCGAAACTTCATTAAAGGAAGCTCAGACAAATTATTACAACGCCGTATACGATATGCTGGTTGCAAAAATAGATTATCAAAAAGCAATAGGAACCCTGGTTAAATAAACAGATTAATTAAAAATATGACAAGGCATTTAAAAAACAAAAAGATGAGAAATCCGATCGCAATAATTGTAATAAGCTTGCTAATGGCGGCTTGTGGCGCTCCTGATAAAAAGGCAGAACTTGAAAATCTTAAAAAACAGCGCTCGGAACTGGAAAATCAAATTACCGCGCTCGAAGAAGAAGTGGCTAAAACCGACACTACTGTTAAACCGGAAAAAATTATTGATGTTACTGTGATGTCGTTAAAAGCAAGTACGTTCAAGTCTTACATAGAAGTACAAGGCAAAGTGGATGCCGACGAAAACGTTGCCATCTCAAGTGAAATGCCCGGAACCGTTACAAAAATTAATGTAAAAGTGGGCGATGAGGTGAGCAAAGGGCAGGTGCTAGCTGAAACAGATTCGCGTATAGTGGCTCAACAAATGTCGGACCTTCAGACGAACATGGACCTTGCAAAACAGGTGTATGAAAAGCAGGAAAATTTATGGAAGCAAAAGATCGGAACCGAAGTACAATACCTTCAGGCAAAAACTAACAAAGAAAGCCTTGAGAAAAAAATGGGGCTGTTACAGGAGCAATCGCGCATGAGCAAAATAATTTCGCCGATTAACGGAACAGTTGACGGCGTTAATTTAAAGCTTGGCCAGGCCATTATGCCGGGAATGAATGCAATTACGGTTATTAACTTTTCAAACCTGAAGGTAAAAGCTGAAGTGGCTGAAAGTTACGCTTCGCGTGTAAAAAACGGTAATGAGGTGCTCGTTGTTTTTCCCGACATGAACGATTCACTTGTTTCAAAAGTACATTACGCTTCACGCGGAATTAATGCGTTAACGCGCACCTTTTCAGTGGAAGCATTTCTTGACAACAAAAAAGAGTATCACCCCAACATGGTTGCAAAACTCCGCATCAACGATTACCAATCCGCCAGGCCAGGCATCAACATTCCTGTAAAATATATTCAGAAAGGCACTAACGAAAGTTTTGTGTTGGTGAATGAAAACAATAAGGCCGTTAAGAAAGTAATTACCATCGGGAAAGAATACAAAGGGAACGCTGAAGTTACTTCCGGACTAAACGAAGGCGATCTGCTAATTACTGAAGGATACGACCAGGTAATTGAAGGTGATAAAATTAAAGAGAGCAAGTAAGGGTACACTTATTCAAAACAAATAGTATGTTAGATAAAATAAAAGAATTTAAACCATCGAGTTGGGCAATAGACAACAAGATGACGGTTTACCTGATCACCATTTTCATTACACTGATGGGAATCATGGCCTATAACTCCCTGCCAAAAGAAAATTTTCCTGACATTACAGTCCCTACTATCTATATCAATACCATCAACGGCGGTAACTCTCCAACTAATATAGAGAATACGATAACAAAGCCTATTGAAAAACGTTTAAAGGCAATTTCAGGAATTAAAAAATTCAACAGTACTTCTCTACAGGACGTGTCGGTTATTATCGTTGAGTTTCATACTAATATAAGAACGGATATTGCGAAACAAAAAGTAAAGGACGCGGTGGATGAGGCGCGCGCCGATATGCCGCAAGTTCTTACCAGAGAACCGATGATCAAGGAGATCGCTTTTTCAGAGATACCGATCATGTACATTAATGTGGCCGGCAATTATGATTTGAAGCAATTGAAAAAATACGCGGAAGATCTGCAGGATCGCATTGAAGGGTTAAAGGAAATAAACGAAGTAAAAATTGTGGGCGCTCTTGACAGGGAGATTCAGGTGAATATTGACGCGTATAAAATGCAGGCAGCGCAATTAACCATGGGTGATATTCAGCGTGCTATTGCGCAGGAAAATCTTTCTATCACGGGAGGAAATGTTCCCTTGAACGGAATGAAACCTACCCTGAGCATTAAAAGTGAATTTAAGAACCCCAAGGAGATTGAGAATATTGTGGTTACTTCAGCAGTTGGCGCCAGGTTATTTTTAAAAGACATTGCAGAAGTTAAAGATTCGTTTAAGGAAAAAGAAAGTTATTCAAGCTCCAAAGGAAAAAATGTAATCACACTTAATATAATTAAACGTTCGGGCGAAAACTTAATTGATGCGGCCGACAAAATTGCCGGTGTGATCAAGGAAATGAAAACTCATGATTTTCCAAAAGGACTCGACATTACAGTAAGTGGTGATCAAAGCGCAAAAACAAAAACTACGTTGCAGGATTTAATAAACACCATTATAATTGGTTTTATACTTGTAACCATTGTACTCATGTTCTTTATGGGAGTTACCAATGCTTTGTTCGTGGCCCTTTCAGTTCCTTTGTCAATGTTCATTGCCTTTTTACTTATGCCAAGTATTGGTTTTACGTTTAATATGATCGTGCTTTTCGCATTCCTGCTCGCATTGGGCATTGTGGTAGATGATGCAATCGTGGTAATTGAAAACACGCATCGTCTTTTTGCCAACGGAAAAAGAGATATTAAAACCGCTGCAAAGATGGCTGCCGGGGAGGTATTTCTTCCGGTATTGTCAGGTACCATTACAACCCTGGCGCCTTTTATTCCCTTGGCATTCTGGACGGGCATCATTGGTAAGTTCATGTACTTTTTGCCAATCACCCTTATCATCTCACTGCTCGCCTCGCTGTTTGTGGCCTATATTATTAATCCTGTATTCGCGGTTGACTTTATGAAAACGCACGAAGAAGAAGCAAAGGATCATGGAAAAATTTCTAAGAAAGGAAGAATGCAGCTTGTGCTTTACGCTGTTTTAACGTTACTATGTTATTTATCGGGCCACAACGGCGTTGGAAATTTTATCATCTTCCTGGGGTTGTTCCTCATCCTGCATCGTATGTGGTTATACAAAGTAATTGAAGCCTGGCAGTACAAAGTTTGGCCGGCTTTCGTGCGACGTTACGTAAGCGTTTTGGAATGGTGTCTGCGTAAGCCCTGGAGGCCATTGATGGGTGTAGTCGCTATGTTTGTTTTTTCCATTATGTTTTTTAAAGCCCGCGGACCAAAAGTCGTATTCTTCCCGCAAGGCGATCCAAACAACATGTACGTGTATGTGAAACTTCCTGAAGGAACCGATCCAGCAGTGACTAATGAAATAATGCGGAAGGTTGAGAAAAAAGTTTACAGCGTGATTGATGAAAATGATCCTGTGGTGGAATCTATGATCACAAATGTTACCATTGGAGTAACCGATCCAAGAGATGGTGATCAGAATTCTTATCCTAACAAAGGAAAGATCGCTATCAATTTCGTTGAATTTGAAAAGCGTCACGGCAAATCCACTTCAGACTATCTTACGAAATTACAGGCAATGAACTGGAATATTCCTGGTGCCGAAATTACCGTGAATAAAGAACAAGCGGGTCCGCCACAGGCAAAACCCGTGAGTATTGAAATATCCGGAGATGATTTTAATGAACTGGTAAGAAACTCGAACGATCTTAAAAAATTCATTAATGATGCAAAAGTAGAGGGGGTGGATAATTTGAAATCTGACTTTGTGAGTAATAAACCGGAAATTGTTTTTGACATCGACCGAGAGCGCGCACAACGTGAGGGCATCTCTACCTCGCAGCTGGCAATGGAGATCCGCGGGGCGGTGTATGGCATTGAAGCTACCAAGTTCAGGGATGTTGATGATGAATATCCCGTTCAGCTTCGTTACAAGTATGAACAGAGAAGTGATATTGAAATGATCAGAAATCTTAAGATAACGTTCCGCGATATGAACATGGCAGGACAAATCAGGAGCATACCACTATCCGCTGTTTGCGATGTAAGATACGATAAGACTTACGCCGGCATTAAACGTAAAAATAATACGCGCTTGATAACTTTATCCGGTGATGTAAAAGAAGGGTTTAACCCGAACGAAGTAGTTGCCAAATTACAGCAGGTGATGAAGGGGTACCAACCCAAAGGAAATGTGAACGTGAAGTTTGGAGGGCAGCAGGAAGACCAGGCCGAAACCATGGGATTCCTTGGCCGCGCCATGGGCATAGCGGTGTTGCTGATGTTATTGGTGCTGGTGGGTTTATTTAATTCACTGGGTAAGCCTTTAATTATATTATCAGAAATCATCTTCAGTATTGTAGGTGTTTTAATTGGTGTAGCTGCCTTCAAGATGGAAATGAGTATTGTTATGACGGGCGTTGGTATTATTGCTCTGGGCGGTATTGTTGTCCGAAATGGTATTCTTCTTGTTGAGTTCGCTGAGTTTTCAAGGCAGGGTGGAATGGGTTTATATGAAGCGACTGTAGAAGCAGGAAGAACGCGGATGACACCGGTGATTCTTACCGCCATTGCCGCAGTGCTTGGCTTAATTCCACTCGCTGTTGGATTGAATATTAATTTTGAAACGCTCTTTACGAAATTAAATCCGCATATTTTCTTTGGTGGCGATAGTGTAGTATTCTGGGGGCCGTTAAGCTGGACAATGATCTTTGGTTTAATTTTCGCGACCATTCTTACTTTATTATTGGTTCCTTCAATGTACCTGATTACAGAACGATTAAAACGAAAATCGGTAATCATTCTCAATCATTTTGAATTGCCGCTGGTTGCAATGTATGTTCCGTTTGCAATACTCGTGTGCAGGGGAATACTAGCGGTTAAAAAGAAAAAGCTTGATTATGGTAATCTTGATCTTTAATTAACGTTTGTTGTAAGATTCTTATCGCCAAAAAATGTGAACTGGGTTTACAGCCCGGCTTTTTAGCAAACCTTTGTTGTTAGTTAATCAACTAATTACAAGTAAAATGAAAAATACAATTATAGTGAAAGCCACGGTGTTAATCAGCGTGGTTTTTTTATTTCAGCAATGCGCCGTTGTACGTCCCGGTGAAATTGGGATTAAACAAACGCTTGGTGTAATACGCAGTAAACCCTATCTACAGGGAATAAAATATTACAACCCTTTTGTAAGCAGAATTATAAAAATAAATGTGCGCACGGTAGAAAGTTTTAATAACCTTCCATTACCCACAAAAGAAGGCTTAAGTGTAAACGCTGAAATAAGTTTATTATACCATGTTAAACCGGAATCTGCTAACGATGTCTATCTGCGGTTTGGCACCAACTACGAAGAGGTTATGGTGTTAAGTAATTTCAGGGCAACTGCGCGGGAAATAAGCGCAAGGTATTATGCCAAAGAACTTTATGCTACCGAAAGGGATAAAGTGGAGAAAGCGATTGCTGACGAATTGAGCGGCCATATAGCTAAATATGGTTTTGTAGTTGATGCTGTTCTTCTGAAGGATATTATTCTTCCGCCCCAAATGGTGCAGGCTATCCAGGACAAAGTGAACGCGGAGCAGGCTGTGCTTAAAATGGATTTTTTAATTGCGCAGCAGCATAAAGAAGCCGAACGAAAAATTATAGAAGCGGAAGCGATTAAAAAAGTGCAGGATATTATCACATCTTCCCTGTCAGAAAAACTACTTCAATACAATCAAATTGAGATGCTGAAAAGTCTGATGAATTCGCCAAACGCAAAAATAATTATTACCGATGGCAAGTTGCCCCACATTATAAATACTGGAGAAGGCAAATAACCGGAAAACATTTGAGTGTTCATTATTTCTTTCTATAAAAGGGGAAGTTGATTTTTTACAATACGAGCAGATGAGGATTTTATTTCTCATTTCCGGCTCTATGCGCCTGAGTTTTCAATGGTTTGGCCCTTGCATGTTTTTTGAGTAATAGTTACGGGTGCTATAATATGGCACACCCTGCAAATGCTTAAAACATAGTATAAATCAAAAAAAACTGGCGGATGAAAAAATTATACATTCTTTTATTGTTCTTTTTCTATTTCCTTTCTAATAAGGCTCAGGTATTTGTTGGTACCGGCGGCCCGGTGTTAAATAACGGGGGGCAGGAAACACCCTTTACAATAAATGTAACGGGAATTAATCAACTCGATACCGTGTTCGGTCTTGAAGAAATTTACATTAACCTTAATCACGCAGCTGTTGAGGAAGTACAGGTTTATCTACAGTCGCCCTCCGGCGCAACGGTTGACCTGAGTGGTGTGGGAAGTTGCAGCGGTTCAAATTTTGCAGGCACATATCTCAACAGTAATGTTCCTAATTCGATAACGGTTGGCTCTGCGCCATACACTGGCACCTTCGCTCCTGTGGGAAATATCGGAAGATTTAATTGTGGCAAACCTGGTACCGGCGCCTGGAAGCTGTTCGTAAAGGATTTTGTGGCCCCCGCCAACACAGGTTCACTCGTGAGCTGGAGCCTGAGATTTAGTAACGCCCCCTGCAAGCCCGTAAACCTTATCTCTTCAAACCTTCCGCTGGTATTTATAAATACAAACAACCAGGCTATTTCAACCAATTCAATACTGGTAGACTTCGGAATTGTTTACAATGGCTCTGCGAGGAATTATATAACGGATCCGAAAAATAATTTTACCGGGAAAGCCGCCTGCCATGTGAGAGGAAGCAGCTCTCAGATCTTTGAGAAAAAAAATCTTAAAATTGAATTGAGAGATGCGGGCGGATTGAACCAACTTGACGCGTCACTTTTGGGAATGCCTGCGGAGAGCGACTGGGTACTTACTGCAGGGTATACTGATAAAACATTGTTGCGAAATGCTATCACCCAATATGTTTTTCAGCAAATGGGGCATTATTCGCCACGCTATAAATATGTTGAACTTATTATGAACGGAGAATATCTTGGCGTTTATCTGTTGATGGAAAAAGTAAAGCATGGTAAAGACAGAGTGGCCATTGCAAAGATGACAAATTTGGATAACCAGTTTCCCTATATAACTGGAGGGTACATCGTCCAGATTAACAGAACGGATAATGCGGGTTGGTATTCTTACTATCCTGGTGTATCTACCAACTCACAGAAATTTTATTATCAGTATGTTTATCCAAAAGACATCGATATTACCCTACAACAGCAAGCCTATATAAAATCATACGTAGACAGTTTTGAAGTTGCCATGCAGTCTCCAACGTTTGCAGACCCTGCTCTTGGCTATAAAAAATATATTGATGAGAATTCGTTTATTGATTTTTTAATATTGAATGAATTAAGCAAGAATGTGGATGCCTACCGGCTAAGCACTTATCTTTATAAAGACAATGCTTTCGATGGCGGAAAGCTGCACACAGGACCCATGTGGGATTATGACCTGGCCTGGCACAACGCGAGTTTCGGAAATGCCTCCACTGTTCCATTCTGGCAATACGATAATCCGGATAATAATTATCCTACACCTACCTGGTGGAATAAATTAATGCAGGATGTAAATTTTCAAAATAAATTATATTGCAGATATCATACCATCCGTCTGAACATTCTGAGCAACCCGAATTTATTTGCTTTTATTGACCAAACCGCGGCTTCTATCAGCGAGGGCTTACAGCGCAACTTCCGCCAGTTTCCTATTATTGGAGCGTACCTGTATGGAAACCCTCAATCACAAGTGGGCGCCACATACGCAACTGAAATTAATGATCTCAAAAACTGGATCACCAACAGGGCGGCGTGGTTGGACGGGAATGTGCCGGGCTTTTGCAACACCATTGGACTAGAAGAGCACGCGGCGGCTGTTTCCGATTTTAATATTTTTCCAAATCCTTTTGCCAATGCGGTGAGTATTCAGTTCAGTGTGCAGCAAACCTCGAATATTAAAATAGAATTATTTAATCTCCTTGGCGAAAAAGTAATGTTGATCCACAATGAAAAACGTGTTGCAGGAGATTACAGGCAGGATGTTTCAACTGCGCACTTAACGGAGGGTACTTATTTTCTGAGAATGGATATCGACGGAAAAAGCAGTTATAAAAAGATCATTAAGATCTAGTAACTGGAAACGTTTGACTCTAAGCAAGAGTCCACAGAGTTATACACCTCATAGTGTGAAACCGCGTTAAGCTAATAAGTGTGTGATTAGCGATATTCAGTTTATTTAGATCGTATACTATAATAATCGGTATCCTTAGAACTGGGGGTGTAACTTTTAATTCTATAATGCTTATTTTTTTGAAAGATTACGCTAAGGGGAACGCCGACAATTATTCCGGAGGCGAAAGCCGCTAAAACCGTATAATAAGTTAATTGCTTAAAATTTCCGGTTTTATAATTAATACTTACCAATGGAGCAATCACAAGCGCTCCGAAGGCACTAAAAGAAGCAAGTCCACCACCAAAATTTGAAATCGGCCTGGTTTTAAAGTAGGAGATTGAATTAATATGATTAATATTTATCGTACGCACCTCTCCGTTTTTAACTTTTTTCAAACTATCAGGAAAAGAATAGCTGTTATTTGTTGTTTGTTTTGACCCGTTTGGTCGGGTTGTTTCTATTTCTTCTTCGTTGATAGTCATAACAACTTCATCGGATTTTATGCAAAGTAAAAGACCATTGTATGATTTTGGGCACGCTTTGTTGTCGCAAAAGGAGTCTGTATCATTTAGTTCTACTTTAATTATGATGTCATTTGTTATTTTTTCGACTTTTGTTGAATCTGACCAACTATGCAAATACAAAGTGGTGTCTTGACCGTAATAGGAGTTGTCGAAAAAGTTGTAGCGATAGGGATGCGAATCCCATTTGCGTTTCCCTTTATAATACCAATATTTCTTAACCGTATTATCATATGGATTGTGGATTTCATAATAATTAGTTCCGGGAGTATTATTATATAACCTACTAAAATCTATAGTCTCTACGAGGTAGAGTTTGCTTTTGTCTGGTCCAGCGCCAAATAATCTAAAACTACGAGGATGACCGTGAAAATAATCCTCGACAACAACGGGTGTGTTGTGTTGTTTTGAATACCATTTGAAAGTACCGGTAATTAGAACAGGCTGCCCGACAGGCAGTAAAATCCCCTCATAAACTAAAGAATCTTGTGTGCGCCATTTTTCTTTTCTGTATACGTAAACTTTTTGTCCATGATCATAATATTCAAAAGCAATGAAAGAGGACAATGAACTATCGGTCGGATTTAAATATTGATTCAGATACCTTGTCCAGTAACCATTTTTTTTTCCTTTGTCATCAAATTTATTTAATGAGTCATTTTGACCAATGAAAAAGTAAGGTGATATTATTAAAGTAATTATTATCCAAATTTTTATCATCAGATATTGCTGTGGTTATTGTCCGGGAAACATACGAAATTAAAAGACTAAGATAATCTTTATTACAAATTGCGTTTACTATTTGCAAACAAAAAAGCCGGTCCATTTACAGGAACCGGCTTTTAAAATATATTGTTTAATTAAAATCTGCTTTTACCAAAGGTTTTTTTCTTACCGTCGCTGCTGCTGCTGCTACTGCTGCTTTTGCTGTAAGATTTCTCCCTGCTGAAGCCGCCTTCTTTTTTAAAGCCGGATCCTTCAGAGCTGCTTGTGCGAGGGCGTTTAAATCCGCCTTCGCGTTTGCCTTCTCCTCCGCGGTATGAACTACTGCCGCCACCACTGCTGCCGCTGTTGCCTTTGTAACCGCCACCGCTGCGCTTGGTTTCTCCGCCGCCTTCGCCCATACGACGCTTGCTAACTTCCAAAGAAACTTTACGGTTATTAAAATCAACATCAGCCGAATTAATCGCAAGGAAAGTATCCACTAATTTGCTTTCTGTTTCAAAGAAAGAAAAACTGTTTTTAATATCCAGGTTAAAAATCATGCGACCATGAACTTTGGCTGTATCTGCTAAAAAGTCTTTTAAGCTGTTACGGTTAAAGCCATCCATTATACCCATATTAATAAAGAAGCGGGTAGAACGGCTGTTGCCAAATGCACCATCAACACTGCCTTTCACGATGTTTAAATCGGGAGCATCCTGATAGTATTCATGGAAGCGGTTAAACTCTTCGCTTATAAAACGCTTTATTAATTCTTCTTTCGAAAGTTCTTTTAATTCTTCATAAATAGCAGGAAGGTAACTTTCAATATCAGCGTCCTTTACTTCTACATCGTGTAATTTGTGTACAAGATTAAACAATTGTTTTTCGCACACGTCCACACCGTTTGGTACTTCTTTTTTCTCGAATTTCTTTTTAAGGAGACGTTCAATATCTTTTATCTTACCAGTGTCTTTTGGCGTAATAATTGCAATGGCAATACCTGACTTTCCTGCACGGGCTGTACGGCCTGTACGGTGTGTGTAATTTTCAACATCTTCAGGCAGGTTGTAATTAATAACATGAGTTACATCATTCACGTCCAAACCACGCGCTGCAACGTCGGTAGCAACAAGCATTTGTAAAGAACGGCTGCGGAAACGTTTCATAACAAAAT
>JACDDR010000082.1 GCA_013816895.1 Bacteroidota bacterium | reverse complement strand
GGTAAGCATATTAAAGAAGGAAGACCTCCTGAGTATTGTAATTTTACCTTACACAGATAAAAAAAAATTAAATCTTTTATTATTGTGGCTCTTTGCCTGGACTACCTGTGGAGTAATTGTAATGGCTAATTATTTCAGACTTACCGACCACAACACAAAGCTTTTTGTGATCATCTATTTGTCTTTTTGGGCTTACTACGAATACATTGTTGTAAAAGCGTTCATGTGGCGTAAATCCGGAAAAGAAAAAATATGGATAAAAGGCGGAGTGTTTTTTTATCAGAAGGAAGTGAATGGAAGAGGCAAAATAAAGGAGTATGATATTTCTTTAATAAATGATCTAAAAGTAATAGAAGTGAAGGATGGAAATTTTTCAGATTACCTGAATAAAAGTTTCTGGATAACCGGGGGCGAAAGATTGGAAATGGCATGCCAATCAAAGCTTGTCCGTTTTGGAATGCAACTCAGCGATAAAGAAGCGGGTTTAGTCCTGAAAGACTTGTCACAGCAGATTCTCAGCGTTTTAGATAAAAGGTAAATTATGGTGACGAGCGGGTTGGCGCTGCAATTGTTTTGAAGTAAATTGCGGTTCTTAAAATCATCAAGTCCCATGAAGAAAATTTTATCTACACTATTGGTTGCTTTTACCACACTTGTAACAGCACAAATAACTGCACCTCAGCGATGCGGTTCAGGATTACTTCCGCAACAATTTGAAACATGGGTGCAAAGCATTACGCCTGCTCCCGGCAAAGGAGGTCAAAACTCCACGCAATCCGTTTTTAATATTCCTGTTATCGTGCACGTAGTTCATGATAATGAGCCTTTGAACTCTATTTCCGCGACTACAGGAGGGAATTTAAATGCCGCTCAGATACAAGATCAGATAAACATTTTGAATAAGGATTATAATGGGTTAAATCCTGACACTGCCAATATACCAGCGGTTTTCAAACCTTTATTAGGTAAATTCCAGTTTAATTTTTGCCTTGCGGTTGTTAATCCTACCGGCGGGGTATTGGTGGAGCCTGGAATTGACCGTATTAACCGGGTATCTAAGGGGTGGACAGCTCCTCCTTACACTACTAATTATATTGACGCTACCATTAAACCTAACAGCATTTGGAACCCTAACCTCTATATGAACATGTGGGTTTGCAATATTGGGGGCGGAATTTTAGGTTATGCCACCTTTCCTAATCCTGGAACATCTGGCCTTCTAGGTCTCTCTGCGCCTTACGGAACAGCTACCACAGATGGTTTGGTGATGTTAAACAAGGCTTTTGGAAGTATAGGCACCGCAGTAACCAATACCCCGTATCACAAGGGAAGAACAGCTACTCACGAAATTGGCCACTGGTTAGGCTTGCGCCACATTTGGGGTGATGGAAACTGTTTAACAGATTATTGTAATGACACCCCCCCTGCACAAACAAGTAATTTTGGCTGCCCCGTTTTCCCTTATAAACTTGGCACATGTGCCGGGAATACAACCGGTGAGATGACCATGAATTACATGGATTATACAGATGACCTTTGTATGTACATGTTTTCAAAAGATCAAAAAAACCGTGCACAGCTAATCATGACAAATTCACCGATGCGCCTTACTTTACTTTCTTCTACGGTTTGTAATTTACCGAATGCAGGTAATGATATAGGAATAACTTTTGTAGTCAGTCCTACCTATTCGCAGGTTATTAATTGTAACAATTATATTAATCCAGTAATAAGGGTTAATAATTATGGTTCAACCACTATTACCAGTGCTACCTTTAATTATAATGTGGACGGTGTAAACACCCAGGTTTATAACTGGACAGGAAGTCTAGCTCCTACCGCGTCGCTTAATATTAGCATGCCGCAGGTTTCAGGTTTAACTAACGGTTCGCATGTTTATAGCGTGAACGTTAGTGCGCCAAATGGGGGAATAGACGTGAACCCAAACAATGACTACAATGCCCAGAACTTTTCTATTACAGGATCTTTTACAATAGCCGCCGCAGCTAACCCAACATCAATTTGCGCAGGATCTTCAGCAACACTAACCGCGAGCGGAGGCGCTGCAGGTTATACATGGACGCCGGGTGGTATGACAGGAACAAGCGCGGTGGTTTCACCGTTTTCTACCACGATATATACTTTATCAGGAGGAACCGGAACCTGTGTGAATACAAAAACAATTTCGGTTACAGTAAGTTCTTCTTTAGCAATTGCGGTTAATGCGGCAACAGTTTGCGCAGGTAATCCTGCTACTTTAACAGCCAGTGGTGCTACAACGTATACCTGGAATACGGGGTCTAACGCTAGCAGCATTGCGGTAAGTCCCGCGGCCACTACGATTTATACTGTAAGCGGAAGTGTGGGTACATGTTCAGGATTTAATACAACAACTGTTACAGTTAATACTACGCCCACAGTAGCAGTTAATACTGCAACTATTTGTGCAGGAAGTAATGCTACCTTAACAGCCAGCGGGGCAACCACGTACTCATGGAACACAGGTGCTACAACCAATGCAATTTCAGTTAGTCCTGCAGCTACAACTGTTTACACCGTAACCGGTGCCAATGGAACATGTTCGGGTGCTAATACAACAACTGTAACGGTTAATGCCAGTCCAACTGTTGCTGTTAACTCTGCTACAATTTGTTCGGGCAACACCACTGCTCTAACGGCAAGCGGCGCAACTACGTATTCATGGAATACGGGTGCTACGACCAACGTAGTTTCTGTAAGCCCTGCGGCAACAACCGTTTATACTGTAACCGGAACCAGTGGCGGTTGCACAAACACAAAAACTTCAACTGTTACTGTTAATGCCACGCCAACTGTGGCAGTAAACTCTTCTGCGGTTTGTTCAGGAAACAGCACAATTTTAACGGCCAGCGGAGCAACTACCTATTCATGGAACACGGGCGCAACAACGAATGCAATTTCGGTAAGTCCGGCTGCAACTACTGTTTATACCGTAGCAGGAACAAGCAACGGATGTACTAGCTCGAATACTTCCACAGTAACGGTTAATGCAACGCCAACCGTAGCAGTTAACTCTTCTACTATTTGTTCAGGAACCAACGCATTCTTAACAGCAAGCGGCGCCACTTCCTATTCATGGAATACAGGGGCTACGACCAATGCGATTTCGGTTAGTCCCGTTTCAAACACCATTTATACTGTAACAGGAACGAGCAACGGATGTTCAAATGTGAAAACAGCCACTGTTACTGTTAACGCTACCCCAACCATCACTGTTAACTCCTACACAATCTGTCCTGGCGGAAGCGCTACGATCACAGCAGCAGGAGCTACTTCTTACCTATGGAATACCGGTTCAACCCTGAACCCGCTAGTTGTATCTCCTACTGTAACTACAGTTTATACAACCACCGGAACAAGCACAGGCTGCTCTTCTACAAAATCTTCAACGGTAACAATAGGAACTTCCTTATCAATTGTTACGACTCCGAATGTTCAAACTATTTGTGCAGGAAATTCCGCAACCCTTAGTGCGAGTGGTGCTTCAACGTATACATGGAACACTGGGGCTAACGCCAGTTCTATCGTTGTTACACCTACTACAAATACAACGTATAATGTTACGGGGTCAAGCGGAGCATGTACCGGTTCAAATGTGGCTACTGTAAATGTCTCGGCATCTGCGGCATTAACTACCAGTGCTACAAATGTTTCGTGTAACGGTCTAACAAACGGATCTGCTACAGTAACACCAAGCGGCGGAGCATCACCATACACATACAACTACAGCTCAGGAGCTACCACTCAGTCTGCATCTAACCTGGCGGCAGGTTTATATTCCGTAACTGTTACTACAAGTGTTGGATGTGTTTCCACTAAAACGTTTGCTATTACCCAGCCGGCGGCACTTGCACTTAATACGACGATCACCAATGCAAGTTGTGGTGCATGTAACGGAGCGGTAACTTACACAGCAAACGGAGGAACTCCTTCATACTCTTATTCGTTTATGCCAGGCGGAAGCTCTTCGAATCTTTGCGCGGGAAATTACACTGTTGTTACTTCTGACGGAAACGGATGTACATCTGCTGCTGCAGTAAATGTAACGGGCTCAAGCCCTGTAAACTCTTCAGCATCTTCATCTATTGCCAGCTGTGGCACATGTGCTGACGGTAGCGCTGCAGTGAATGCAACGGGCGGTGTAGGACCATATACATATACATGGAGTCCTTCCGGCGGAAATGCCGCAACTGCTAACGCACTGACTCCAGGCTGTTATACAGTAACGGTTGCTGATCAGCAAAACTGTATTTCTACTTCAACCACCTGCGTTGGATTCGCTACCGGTATTGCTTCTAATGTTATCCCAAGTGTGTTTAATATCTATCCTAATCCAACTACAGGAAATTTGACCATTGAGTTTGGATTCGCAATTCCACGTTCAATCGAAGTAATGGATGTTACAGGAAGATTAATCTCACTTGAGAAAACATCAAACGCAACGGTTCAGCTTGATTTAAACGTTTACAGCAATGGTGTTTATTACCTGAAAATAAAAGATGTGAATGGCAGCAAACAATTTAAAGTTGTTAAGCAATAACATAAGAACATAAAACAATTTAAAAGCCCCGCTAATTAACGGGGCTTTTTATTTTTTATTCAACCCCTCCAGGTTGTGATGTACGGTAAAGTTTCGGTACGTTATTCAATCCCGAAAGGATTGGTAAAAGGGGGTTGAATAATATTTAATGCAGAATCTTAAATACCAATTCCTTAAGCAGTTCACCATTCGTGACACCATTATTATCGACGCCCTTCGACTTAAGATCACATTCCTTTAAAGAAGCGAATATATGTTTGAGTTTGGAGGTGTTGTACATTAATGCGGCTTTGGAATAACCATCCACGAAAAAAGGATTAACGCCAAGAGCTGCGGCTGCTGCAAACTTGCTTTTATCGGGCAGAAAATGAAACTTTAATATTTTACTGAAATAACTGTACAGCGAGCTAACGGTCATCACCAAAGGATGTTCTTTTTCATTTGCTGCAAAGTGAAGGATGATCCGGTTGGCTTTTAAAATATCTTTTTTAGCGAGCGCGTCCTGTAACTCAAAAACATTATATTCTTTACTGATGCCTATATTATTCTGAATAAGATCTGTTGTGATCTCGCTTCCGGGCGTAAGATTAATAATAAGCTTCTTAATTTCATTCGAAATTTTACTTAAATCATTCCCTAAAAATTCGCCCATTAGAAAAGAAGCTTTTGGACTGATGGTATAATTAAGCGATTTTATATGATTGGTTATCCATTCAGGTACCTGGTTATCATACATGCGCGCCGACTCAAAATACACAGCGTTTTTCTGGAGTGATTTGGCTACGGAACTTCGCTTGTCTATGGTTTTGTATTTATAACAAAATACGAGAATAGTGGTAGGCTGCGGATGTGTGATGTAATGCAGTAACTGCTGCACGGCGCCACCTGCTGCAGGTTTTGCGGCAGACCCTTCATCGTCGCCACCCGCGCTTTTATTAAGTTCTTTTAAATTCTGCGCTTCCTTAACTATTACCACCTGGTATTCGCTCATCATCGGAAACTGTTTGGCTAATCCCAAAATGCTCACAAGATCCGCATCCTTGCCATAAACAATGTTCTGATTAAATTCACGGTCTGCTTCCTCCAGCACATTATTTTCAATGTAATCCGAGATCTCATCAATGTAGTACGCCTCTTCTCCGCTTAAAAAATAAACAGGCTTAAAAATCCGCCGTTTTAAATCAAGTAATATTTGTTCTGCTGCTTTCAAATTCTATACAAAAAGTTTGGTTTTAGAAATGGTTAACATAAAATGCGCGCCATTATCATTTTCAATTGTGAGTTGAGCATCCAACTGATCCGCTAAAATAAAAATCAAATCCATACCCATAGATTTTTTTTCTGGAGAGTTATAACCAGCTGGAAGGCCAACGCCGTTGTCTTTTACTACTAAAATACATTCATCCTTATTTTCTTTCAGGCTCACGGTTATTTGTCCACGAGCATTGTTGGGAAAGGCATGCTTATAGGCATTTGTAAGTAATTCGTTCACCAGGAGGCCAAGCGGAATAGCGCTGTCAATATTAATCTTGCGGTTCTCAATATTTAATTCGGTAGCAAGCCTGATATTAGAAGACGGTAAGCTGGATTCTATCTGTCTGACCAGGTTTTGCAAATATTCGCCAATAAGGATAGAAGATAAATTATCTTTTTGATAGAGCATCTGGTGCGTTAGGGCAATAGAGTCAATACGCTGCTTGGCTTCCCTTAAAATGGCTTCGGAGCCTGTGCCTTCTTCTTTGCTTATCTGGAGGCTTAGCATGCTTGTAATAATTTGCAGGTTGTTTTTTACGCGGTGATGAATTTCCTTAATGAGAATTTCTTTTTCTTTGAGCGATTGTTCGATCTGGCTATTCTGTATATTAATTTTTTCGTTGGTTAAAAAGAGCGCAGGCGCTCTGTTCTTGGAAAAATAATTATTTGAAATTAAAAACACGATTATTAAAAGTAAAATAGCAATGCCGGCAAATGAATAGGCCCTGAAGGTGTTTTGTGCGGCTTCATTCAGCCTCTTCTGATCCAGGATCAGTGTTTTCTCAAGCAGTTCCTGTTCCCTGGTTTCGATTTTAAAAGCAACCTCAGTATTCAGTAAGTTCTGTTCTTTCTCAATCACGGAGATACTATCCTTAAGCGCAAAATAGCCGTTGAAAAAAACATTTGCCGTTTGGTAATCCTTCGCCGCCTGGTAAAATTTAGATTGCAACCAGATGTAATTCAGCCTTGGTCCAACGTCTTTAAAATGCTTCTGCATTAGAATCCCGGTAGTGTCAATATATTTTTTTGCGGTAACCAAGTTGTTCAGCTTTATGAAGCACTCTACTAAAATGCAATAGCCGTTAAACGCGCTCTCATAACGCTCGTTCTGTAAACTATAATAAACATCCTCTTTAATTAAAGGCACAGCCTTCTCAATTGCTCCACTATTAAAATAACTTAGGCCAAGGTTGCCTTTCGAAAGACCTTTTAAAAATTCGTAATGTTTTTTGCGGGAAGCCGGAAATTTTTTATGATCAAGAATATTCTGCACTTTTAAAAAATAGCCGGCAGCACTATCTGAATTTTTCATCCGGTTATAGTAAACACCAATGTCGTTATAATAGCTAACCAACAGATCAGTATCGTGCGGAACATTTTTTTTCGCGAACTCATTTCGCCGTTCCTTAATGGCTTCCGGCATAAACCCAAGGCCTGCGTAGATTCCACTCTTATTGGCGCCGTACGCAATTTCAACAGTGTCGGTTTTGCGCGGCCATAAAGCTTCCATTTTGCTATTTATTTCGTAAGCCCTGATAAAATTTCGAATGCGTATAAAGGAATTTTTCAGTATGGAATAACAAAGAAGGGAGTCATCAATATTTGTGGCGCGATTCTGCAAACCGGCTTCAGCAATAAAAACCGCTTTAACATAATTTTTTTTGCCCTGCTCCAGATTCGCCTCTATTATATCAAATAAAAATCTAGCCTGCTTGTTTTGACTCTTGTAATAACTCAGGTTTTTTATTTTTTCAAGCGTATCTTTAATAGTAGGGTACACTTCTTTTAGTTCATTAACATTAAGGCGGGCAGTAATTTCCACTTTGTGTTTTACAGAAGCTTTAGAAAAATCAGAATAGAATTTTGACATTTTATCCTGGGCATAAAAAGTGGTTCCAATAAAAAGGCAGGAGATAAAATATATAAGATGGTTCTTCAAATCAGCCTGCCCATCCTTCTCTGTCTAAGCTCCTGTATTGAATGGCTTCTGCTATGTGGGCAGTTTCTATATTGGCTGATGTGTCAAGGTCGGCAATGGTCCTGGCTACTTTTAAAATCCGGTCGTAGGCCCTTGCACTTAAACCTAACCGCTCCATAGCATTTTTTAAGAGGGTGTTGCCGGCTTCAGTTAATTTGCAAAATAGTTTAAGATCGGAGGTTCGCATTTGCGCATTGCAATGTACCTGTTTACTTTCTGAGTAGCGCTGACTTTGTATAAGCCTTGCATTAATAACTCTGTTGCGTATTTCCTCGCTTTTTTCAGATACCTGTTCTCGGCTCAGCTCACTGAAGGGAACCGGGGTAACTTCAACGTGCAGATCAATTCTATCTAATAACGGTCCGCTTATTTTGTTCAGATATTTTTGAACCACGCCCGGGGCGCACACACATTCCTTTTCGGGATGGTTGTAGAAACCGCAGGGACAAGGATTCATGCTCGCAACAAGCATAAAACTGGCAGGATAATCAACGCTGAATTTTGCACGACTGATATTCACTACCCTGTCTTCGAGCGGCTGGCGCATTACTTCAAGCACGGTGCGTTTAAATTCAGGAAGTTCATCCAAAAAAAGAACGCCATTGTGAGCCAGGCTAATTTCTCCGGGTTGCGGATTATTACCGCCGCCTACTAAGGCTACATCGCTGATGGTGTGGTGCGGACTTCTGAACGGACGTTGAGTAATAAGGCCGGCTCCATTTTTTCCGGTTCTGCCGGCCACACTGTGAATTTTGGTAGTTTCAAGCGCTTCATCAATTGTTAAAGGCGGAAGGATACTGGGTAAACGCTTGCTCAGCATGGTTTTTCCGGCACCGGGCGGGCCAATTAGAATTACGTTGTGGCCTCCGGAAGCGGCGATTTCGAGCGCGCGTTTTATATTTTCCTGTCCCTTTACATCCGCGAAATCAAATTCAATATGACTAAGGTTGTTAAGAAAAACTGTGTTGAGGTCGATGGTTGGTTGGGCAAGTTGCGCATCACCATTATAAAAATCAATTACTTCTTTAAGAGTTGATGCCATTAAAACCTCCAGACCTTCTACTACAGCGGCTTCGTTGGCGTTTGCAGAAGGAAGTATTATTCCTCTGAAGCCATCCTGCTTGGCTTTTATTGCAATGGGCAGGGCGCCTTTGATGGGCCTGATTTCCCCGTCCAGAGCCAGCTCTCCCATGATCACATAATCAGAAACTTTTTCAGCTTTGATCTGATCACTTGCCGCAAGAATACCAATACCAATTGTTAAATCGTAGGCCGAGCCCTCCTTGCGGATATCGGCCGGAGCCATGTTTACTGTAATTAACTTGCCGGGAATTTTATAGCCGTTTTGTTTTAAGGCAGTGTCAATGCGCTGCTGACTTTCTTTAACGGCGCTGTCTGGCAGGCCAACCATAAAAAAATTCATTCCGGTTCCAATATTTACTTCAACAGTAACCTTCGTGGCATTAATGCCCTGAACCGCATATCCATACGTTTTTACCAACATAGATACAAAGTAACCAAAAAATTTACACGCAATAAATTTTCTAAATTTTAATTTTTTTTGTAATTTGGTTTCCTGAATAAATAGATAAACCCCTTACAAATGAAAAAATTACTTTTATCGGCAAGTCTGTTGTTTACACTTAATTTTACGGCCCAGGAAAAAGGCCCGGAATTAAATTGTTACAACAAGTGGGCTGCAAAGTTTGAAGATCGTGGAGCCGAAGATGTAAAAGACGGAGTTTACGAAGATGTTATTGTTACTAACCGCCAGGGCGCTAAAGCCACTTGTAATAACGGAAAGGCGGAAGTTAAAAATGGCAAGATCACACATTTTTATATTCTTTTAAATGACGGTACACATGAAGAAGTAAAGAAAACGTGGAAAAACAAATCCAACGAAAACGTTACGGTTATAAACGGGATAAGTAAAAGTATGTTTACTGTTCACGGCGAACTCATCAACGTACTCTGGCCTAACAAAATCAAACCTAAAAAGGCTAAGCCTACTAACGCTCCCGACCCTACAGACGATTAATACATGACAATTAAATGACAAAGAAGTTGCGAAAAAGTTTGATCTTTGCAACACATCTTGGATACTTTTAAAGTCATATCGTTTACCCACAAAACACTTCCCCTCGAGCTGCTGGGTAAACTCCATTTAACTTCAGAGGAACAAACTACTTTGCTTGGAGCACTTAAAATTAATTTTGAGTTCGATGAACTTATGTTTTTAAGTACCTGCAACCGGATAGAATTATTTATTAATTGCAATTCAGAAATCAATAAATTCAGAATCAAAGAACTCTGTTTATTCATTAACAGCAGGCTTACTAATTTTGAGGCGGATGAATTGTCGGAAAAAGCCGAACTGTTTACGGACCAGGATGGTGTGGAACATATTCTTAAAGTGGCCTCTTCCCTGGAATCAATGGTAATAGGGGAACGCGAAATTATAACTCAGGTTCGAAAAGCATACGATTTTTGTAACATGCTTGGTTTAACCCGCGATTTTTTACGCTTACTGGTTAAGCAAACTATAGAAACAGCTAAAGAGGTTTATACAAAAACAGATATCGCAAAAAATCCTGTCTCTATTATTTCTCTTGCCTATCGCCAGTTACGCGGACTTGGAATTAAAAACGATGCACGGATAGTTTTTGTTGGAAGCGGCGAGACCAATACGGCAATGGCCAATTATCTGCAAAAACACAAATTCGCAAATTTCACCGTGTTTAACCGCACCCTTGAAAACGCGCATAAGCTCGCGAAGACATTAAAAGGCGACGCGTTCGGGCTTTCAGAGCTGGAATTTTATACAAAAGGCTTTGATGTTCTTGTTGTTTGTACAGCATCAAATACAAAAGTAATTACCAAAAAAATTTACGATCAGTTAAACCTGCAGGAAACTTCGCGCAAAATAATTATAGATCTCAGTCTTCCTTCCAACGTGGATGAATGTATAACTGAAGGCTCCCAGAAAGTATCGCTCATCGATATTAATTCACTGAAAGAGCAGGCTGATGTAAACATGCAACTCCGCAGAAACGAAATAACGAAGTGCGAGCAAATCATTAAAGCAAAATCAGAACAGTTTTTATGGTTGCATAAGGAGCGGAGAATAGAACTAGCTTTTGGCGAAGTGCCGCGGCAAGTTAAAGCTATCAAGGATCTTGCGCTGAATGAAGTTTTTGCCAAGGAAATAAGCTCTCTTGATCATCAAAGCAAAGAAATTCTTGACAAAGTACTGGCTTACGTTGAAAAAAAGTACAACGCGGTAGCCATTAAAACAGCAAAAAACGTTTTGCTTAATTCAAAAGATTAATTACTAATTTTAATTCGTGGATCAAACAATCATTATAGGCACACGTGGCAGCGAGCTTGCATTATGGCAGGCTAATTATACTAAAAATCTTCTCGAGCAAAAAGGACACAAAGTTGAAATAAAAATTATTGCAACCGAAGGCGACCGCTCACAGCAATGGAACACCAGTTTTGATAAGCTTGCAGGTAAAGGTTTTTTTACCAAGGAACTGGAGGAAGCGTTACTCAAAAAAGAAATTGACCTCGCGGTTCATTCACATAAAGATTTGCCTACTGAAAGTCCGCAAGGACTTATGATTGGCGGAGTTTCAAAGCGTGAAGATCCTTCTGACATGTTACTGATCAGGAATGAAAAGGTGGACGATTCTAAAAAATGGAGTTTAAAACAAAACGCTATCGTGGGAACTTCATCGGCCCGGAGAAAATCGCAACTCCTTGCATTTCGTCCGGATGTGGAGCTGAAAGACCTGCGCGGCAATGTTCCAACAAGAATTAAAAAATTACGCGATGGTGAATACGATGCCATCCTCCTCGCAACCGCTGGAATAGAACGCCTGGAGCTGGATATTGAAGATCTTCATTCCGAGAAGCTGGACACCTCTGAGTTTGTACCCGCCCCGGCACAAGGGGTTCTCGCATGGCAGATTCGCGAAGAAGATGAAAACCTGTTATCCATTTTGGATGAAATAAGCGATTTTGATGTTCTGGTTAAAATAAATATTGAACGCACCATTTTAAATTTATTTGACGGTGGTTGCCAGTTGCCTTTAGGTGCTTATTGCGACGCCGATCCGGATGATGAAGACAGGCTCCGGTTTAAAGTTTGGACAAGCGTTGCCAGCGCGTGGGACAAACAACCCAAACAATTATATTTCGAAACGTCGAACACCGATGGATTTGCAGATGAAATAACTGAAAAAATAAAAGGCATAAAACCTTGTAAAGTATATGTAACAAAAACGTTCAGAGAAGACGATTATCTTCCCCGTGCTTTGAAGAGGCTGGATTTTGACGTGGAAGGAAAAAGTTTAATCGAATTCAAACAATTTAAATTTAAGGAAGTGCCGCAAGCTGATTGGATTTTCTTTAGCAGTAAGCATTCGGTGCGTTATTTCTTTAGTCAGAAACCGGATGTTACCGGAAGAAAGTTTGGTTGCGTAGGAACTTCTACCAGCGCGGAGTTAAGGGCACATGGGCATCGCGCAGATTTTATTGGACAAAGTACTGATACCAAATTGGTGGGCAAACAATTTGCAGCAAAAGTAGGAAGTTCAAAAGTGGTGTTTCCCATTGCCAAGGACAGTATGCAAAATATTCAATGGCAAATGCCAAAGCGCGATAACGTTATTAATCTGAATGTATACGCAACCATAAAGCACAGCATTGAAATAGATCCAACCGTTAAAATTGTTGTGTTCACAAGCCCTGCCAATGTGGAAGCGTATTTTGAAAAGAACAAATGGCAGCCAGGTCAGTTCTGCGTGGCAATGGGGGATGCAACCGCAGTAGCACTGAATAAGAAGAAAGTAAAAGTGAATGTTAAGCCAACAAGTTTTGACGACCTTGGTTTATTCAGATCAATATTAAGTCTATCATAGAATTAAATCATGACGCAAATTACACATCGTCCCCGCCGCAATCGTAAAAGCGCGGCCATAAGAAATATAGTACAGGAAAACTGGGTAAGCGTGAATGATCTTATTTTTCCTTTATTTTTAACGGAAGGAAAAAACAAGCGAAGTGAAATTTCATCCATGCCCGGTATATACAGAATGAGTGGCGATTTGCTTTTAAAAGAGATTGAATCCTGCTTAAAGGTTGGATTGCATACATTCTGTTTGTTTCCAAGTTTGAATAATAAACTGAAAGATAAAAAAGCTACAGAGGGTTTAAACAAAAAGGGATTGTATCCTTCTGTAATAAGAGAAATAAAAAAGCGTTTTCCGGAAGCTGTCATCATGACGGATGTTGCTATGGATCCTTATAGCAGTGACGGACACGACGGCTATGTTAAAAATGGAATGATCATGAACGATGAAACCCTTGACATTCTTGCAAAAATGGCGTTGGTGCAGGCTGAAGCAGGCGCTGATATCATAGGCCCAAGTGACATGATGGACGGTCGCGTGGGTTTTATTCGAGAGGCGCTGGATGATAATGATTTTACGGATGTTTCAATCATGAGTTATACGGCCAAGTATGCGAGTGCTTTTTACGGCCCATTCCGCGACGCATTAGACAGTGCTCCAAAATTTGGCGACAAAAAAACCTATCAGATGAACCCAGCCAACTCCAAGGAGGCCTTGCTTGAAGCAGACCTTGATATGAATGAAGGCGCTGATTTTTTGATGGTGAAACCCGCACTGAGTTATCTTGATATTATTAAATCGTTGAATGATAATTTTAATCTTCCGATTGCCGCATATAATGTGAGCGGTGAGTATGCGATGGTTAAGGCGGCGGCTCAAAAGAAATGGATCGACAATGATAGGGTAAGAGATGAAATTCTATTGAGCATCAAACGGGCCGGCGCATCCGTTATTCTCACCTATTTTGCCAAAGAATTCGCTCTTGCACAAAAAAAATAATGCCCGCGCCAAAAAATATTTTTCTATGCGGATTCATGGGCTGCGGAAAGTCTACCCACGGAAAAAAACTGGCATCTCTCTTGAAGTATGCTTTCGTAGACCTTGATAAATATATCCAAAAAAGAGAAAATAAAACCGTACAGTTTATTTTTGAAAATGAAGGTGAAGAAGAGTTCAGAAGACTGGAAACATTTTATCTTAAAGAAGTTATAGACCCAAAAAAAGAACAGGTTATAGCCCTGGGCGGCGGAACGGTTTGTTTCAATAATAACATTGAGTTAATAAAAAAAAGCGGGATACTGGTGTACATTGACATGCCTGCAACTTCTCTCCGAGACAGGCTTCAGCGCTCCCGTCAAAAACGTCCCTTATTGGAAAATATTGCGGCTGCTGATCTTACTGCTTTTATCGAAGGGAAATTAAAGGAACGAAATCCGTTTTATATGCAGTCGCATATTACAGTCAACGGAATTAATTTGAATCATTTACAGCTGCAGCAACTACTACTTGAAACAGGGAAATAAAATAAGAGTCTTGGTTTTGCTGGCGTTTGGCTGTTTTTCCGTGAAGGGTCAGGAACTGGTATACAGCAACTCAAACATAGGTTTTAACGTAGGCGCCAATGTAGCGTTTGGCACTCATTTCCAGCGTTTTGGCATGAACGTAAATTTTTTCTATACTAATAAGTTTATTCAGGCCAATACCGAGGTGAGGGCGTATTTTAGTTTTAAAAATCTTGGACCAAAAAAAATATATAACGAATTAGTTTTATCGCAGGGCCTGGTGTTTGGTTACGGATCAAAACTAAATTATTTTAATCCCTTTATCAATTCGGTATCTAATCAAACTGGTTATTCGCATTCAGTAGGTTATTCGTATAACGCGTATTTCAACAAAATAAGAACCACTCAGCAAACGGGAATTGCTTCTCTTCAGTTCGGCGTTATTTCGGTTGTGATTGAAAATGACATTCTCGCCAGGCCTTTACTGGATCGATTCCGGACAGGAGCTTTCCTTATTCAGTATCAGCACCGCGATATGTTCCAGGCGGCAATAAACTGCACAATGTGGACAGGTGCCATGGGCAGGCAGGTTAGGGATGAGGGCGGCCATTTTATCGGAAATTGTTATATGGATACTACCGGTGGAACGTATTCAAAACTCTCGCATGGTTTGTTAAGCGCGCAGGTTAAATACAATATTGGTTTATCGCAAACAGTTCAGGCAAATGTTGGAATGGATTCTGAAAAAGTGCGAAATATTATGCAGAACCGCCTGATACATGATGTTGGTTTTATTCCGGCAAGCTGGTTTACCCGGTACAATTGCCACATCCCAATGATTGATAAAGATGGCGAACAATATATTTACAAGCCGGAACAAAAAATAAAAAAGCCAGTTCTTTACTGGAATGTTTTCAGCAATGCCAATCTTTTTTATTAATCGAGCAATTCTACCGGATCATTTAATTTAAGAAGACCGGATGTTTTTTCCCTTATTGATTCACACAACGCTTCGCTGCTGTTTAACGACTGGCCGAAGGAGGGGATAATTTGTTTTAATTTTTCCTGCCATTGTGGTGTTTTCATTCTTTCTCCGAAACATTTTTTTAGAACATCCAGCATTACTGAAGCAGAAACCGAAGCGCCGGGAGATGCGCCAAGCAGCGCTGCAATAGAGCCGTCTGCGGCACTCACAATTTCGGTTCCGAATTCCAGAACACCGCCCGCGTCGTGATCTTTTTTTATGATCTGAACTCTCTGACCGGCATCTTCCAGTTTCCAATCTTCTAATCGCGCAGTAGGGACAAATTTCTGAAGTGCAGCGAGTCTTTCTTCAGGAGTCTGACGAACCTGATCAATCAGATATTTAGTTAATGGAATATTATGTATACCGGCCGACATTATAGGAACAAGGTTATCCAGTTGCAAAGACGCGGGAAGATCAAGCAGAGAACCGTGTTTTAAGAACCGTGTTGAGAAACCCGCGAATGGGCCAAACAATAACGCTCTCTTTCCGTTTATGATCCTTGTATCTAAATGTGGAACAGACATTGGAGGAGCGCCTACTTCGGCAAGTCCGTAAACTTTTGTGGCGTGTTGTTTTATTACTTCCTCGTTCTGGCATATCAGCCATTGTCCGCTAACCGGAAAGCCGCCAAATCCGTCGCCCTCGGGTATTTCAGCTTTTTCAAGCAGTGGCAGAGATCCACCACCGGCACCTATAAAAATAAATTTAGCTTCTACTGTTTTTTTCTCGTGCGCTGTCAGATCTTTCGCTTCCATTTCCCAATGGCCATCTTTTCTTTTTTCAAGAAAACTCACTTCATGATGAAGATGAAGTTTAACATCCGGAAGCGTTAACAGGTGTTTAAAAAGACTCCGTGTTAACTCGCCAAAATTTACATCGGTTCCAAGGTCCATCCGGGTTAAAGCAACAGGCTCATTAACTGCCCTTTTCTCCATCATCAGTGGAATCCATTTTTCGAGCAGATGGCGATCTTCTGTATAAATCATTTCGCTGAACAAGGGATTTTCACTCAGGGCTCCGTAACGCTTATGCAGGTAGCGGACATTATGTTCGCCCCACACAAAACTCATGTGCGGAACAGGAGTGATAAAGGTATGCGGATCTTGGATGAATTTTTTTTCAATCAGGTAAGACCAGAATTGTTTTGAAACTTCGAACTGTTCTGCGATTTTGATTGCCTTGCTAATATTAATTGAACCATCCGGATTTTCGGGAGTATAATTTAATTCGCAGAAAGCGGAATGTCCGGTTCCCGCGTTATTCCAGGCGTCGGAGCTTTCGCCGGCAATGACTTCGAGGCGTTCGTAAATTTCAATTTTTAAGGAAGGCTCCAGTTCTTTGAGTAATACGCCAAGCGTTGCGCTCATGATCCCGGCGCCAATCAAAATTACATCAGGATGTGAAGTAGGAGTGTGATGAATGTGAAATAAATGTGACATATAGGTTACAGGAATTTTAAACATCTAAATTAATGTTTTTAATTCGCCGGCCAAACCTCCGCACTTTACTTATGTCTTACGGGTTTTTCATTCAATAGTCCGGTTTGTTTCACGAGGTTTCCGCGCGCTTCATTGTTTCTAATTTGTTTAGCAGTATTAGCAATTGAAACGAAGGGGAAGAAAGGCACATGAGGAAGTGGATCAGGGCGTTAATTATAATAGTTTTAATTCTTTAAGAAGATCGCCCACTTCCATATTTTTTGGAAGTAAATAGGAATTAATTCCGCACTCTCCCGCTCCTCTTACGTGTTGAATGGAGTCATCTATAAATACCGTTTCGGCAGGGTCCAACTCGTTATCCTTTAAAACATGTTCAAATATTTCTTTATCGGGCTTACGCATGTTCATCCGGCACGAATAATATACTTTATCAAAATAATCTTCAAAATTTTTAACTCCGTGTTGCCGGTAAAGATTCTTTTCAAACACGGCAATGTGGGGCTCATTGGTATTGCTTAATAAAAAAGTATTATAATTTTGCTTGGCTTTCACCAGCACATCAAGCCTTTTTTCAGGAATGTCCAATAGCATGGCGTTCCAGGCAAAGATGAGGAGATCATCCTCCTGAATATATTTCAATTCGTTTCTCAGGCCTTTAAAAAATTCTTCCGGCGAAATGGTTCCTTTATCCAGGTTATTAAAAAGGTCGGCTTGCTGCGCCTGGGTGTAAATGTCCTCAAACTTAAGATCGGTAAGTTTATTAAATTCGGCGATCGTTTTATTAATATCAAGATTGATAATCACACCACCAAGGTCGAAAATGATATTTTTAATGTGTTTCAAGGCTTTTGGGCTAAGTTACAAGGATATTCGGCTCTTTTTTATTTTGCTAATATGGACTAAATCTCTATTTTTGCACTCCGTTTATGACAAATAAACGCTCTTATAGCTCAGCTGGTTAGAGCATCAGACTCATAATCTGAGGGTCCCTGGTTCGAGCCCAGGTGGGAGCACAGAACCTCTGAAAATTTTTCAGGGGTTTTGTTTTTTAAAACAAAACGATGAATTCATGTTACGTAATCTTTAGTAAGAAGCTGGATCGCTTTTACATTGGCGCTTGTCATGATAGCTTAGAAGAAAGACTAAAGAAGCATAACAATCATAGTTATGGTGTGCAAAGATTCACTGCTAAAGCAAATGACTGGGTTCTTTTTTTAGAGATTGAATGCGACTCATTTTCTCAGGCATTAAAAATTGAGAAACATATTAAGTCGATGAAGAGTAGTACTTATATTAAAAATCTTGTTAGGTTTCCTGAAATGGTAACAAATTTAAAACTGAAGTTTCAAAGCGTTGAAAC
>JACDDR010000002.1:56989-99323 GCA_013816895.1 Bacteroidota bacterium | reverse complement strand
TTTTTAAAGTGGCCTATTTTGAATGAGAATCAATGGTACACTTTGGTGAGAATGAGTGGCCTATTTTGGATGAGTACAGGTGGCCTATTATGATGAGAATCTACAAAGTGAGTTTGTTTACCGTAATTACCCTTAACCAGTACATCCGTTTTAAATAATAGCCCCTTATTCTTTAGCGTAGACAGCGATCTTTTTAAGCTAACCTGGTTCATATCCGGCAAGCACTCCGCTACCATACACCACGTTAAAGGCTTGTTATGCGCTTTAAAAACAGTTAGCACTTGTTCATCCTGAGTTTGTGCTTTGGATTCAAAGTCAAGTAATTGCTGACCTTCAGAGAGTATAGTATTGTGGAAGCTTTGCATTATTTTACTTTTATCTGATTAATAAACTCTTTCAGCTTCTCAAGTACTTTAGAAGATATTACCCATCCATTCTGATCTACTCTGTATTGAAAGTATCTCGATAAAGCGGCAGGCTTAACACCTACATACTGAGCCGCCTGATGTTTTAATCCGCGGGTTAAAGGCTCGGTAAGCTCGCTTATCTGATCCCTGTTTAAGAGTATGCTATGTTCTTTCAGCTTATTCATTAGTTAAAATCTGTTTCTGATTGCTTTATTTTAGATTTCTCCCTTACCGCCTCGCTTTTAAAAAACTCATATAACTTCTCGAATGTCTCATCTTCACACTTACCGACATTCATTACCCTGCTAATGGTGTACTTACTTAGTCCGGTTCCGGCAGCGACTTTATCTAATCTTCCATACTGGTAGAACTTTTTCCAACTGCTTAATATTTTCCTCGGTATTTGCATTGTTTCTAAATTGTTTATATATTTGATTAATATTGTTTAAACGTTTACATCACAAATGTAACTTAGTTTAATAGAATATGCAAACAATATTAAAACAATATTAAAACAATATTAAAACAATATTAAAACAATTATAAACAAAGTTATCAACATGAGTAAAAAACAAACGTTGGGTGATCGTGTGAGGGAATTACGGGATCACTACAGGCACAGTCAAATCACATTTGGCGAAAGGGTTAATCTGTCTCATATAGCCGTAGGGCGTATAGAATCAGGCTTCACCAAGAATCCTCAAGGGGATACTATTAATAGAATAGCTGAAGCTTACGGAACTTCCGTAGAGTGGTTAATGGAAGGTAAAGGGGAGATGTTGCCGAACGGTAAAGAGGAAGCTGTTAAAGCAAATAAGTCTTTTGATCCCGCCACCGATACCCTTTATAAAGAGTTAAAGGAGCAAATAGCTTTTTACCGGGATTTGTTAACGCAGATGGCCGGAGGAAAGCGAAATTTTCTACAGGCTCTTAATTTAACCGGCTCCCGCAAACACGGGAAGCAGTTAGGAGCAGCAGCTTAAATAGCTGTATCGGTACAAACTTTACCCCTAAAAAGTTCCGACCCAAGTTAAAGTTCACTTTAAAGGTCGAATCCTCTCGGGGTCACAAGTAAATGCGAAACCGCCCATGGCGGTTTTTTTGTGTTTAAAGGGAAGTGTGAAAAAGCTTGCTTTTTGAAACGAACGTGTAACACAAAAAGCAATTGTTTGCAAAACAATTGTTTTGCATTTGCAACTTTACCAATGAGGATCACGCAAGTAATCCTCTCGAGGCTTCTCTGAAATCAAATCCCTTTTCCATTAGGTAAATCGTCTACAATCCATGCATGTGGTTATTTTAGGGCGCCGGTAGCTTTTCTTCCCCTGCTTGTGCTATCAATTTTTAGAGAAACCTATGGCACAATAATTTAGGGCCATAAACAGGGCACACTGATGTTTTGACCTGTAAAACCGTACCGAATGGAAACAAATAAACGCGCTTTTTTTATACTTCAAATGCTGGTGGCCTCTGCGGTCATTATTTTCATGCTTGAAAAAAAATTATTGATATCTGAAAGCCGGGGCGCCACCCTCAGTAATTATCAAAATGTGAATGAAGTGGATAAAGTAATTCTTTTAATGGAAGATTTTGAAGGCTTGAGTAAGCCCGACTCCATTGCCCTGGGCGATTCTCTGCTAAAAGCAAACGGCTTTTTCAGTTTTGGGAGCACGCAGATAGAATTAAATCACGACAAAATAGATAAAAATCCGATGGCCTCTAAAACCGCTCTTAAGGTCAACTGGCTTTCTACCGAAGGATATGGAGGCTGGGGGAAAGGAGTGGGCGCCAATATTGAATTGGATACCTTGACAGATCATCTCACCTTCCGTATATATGTTCCTCAAAGCAATGGGGAGGAGGAAAAAATAAAAGTAATCCTGGAAGAGGATGACAACGAAAACGGAAAACTTGAAAAAGAAGCAGACGATACTTTTTTTGCACACATCACTGTAAAACCTTCCGACAAATGGCAGATCATTTCAATTCCACTCAAAGATTTTAAAGATGAAAATCCCGGGGGCGACAAGATCCTTAACGTAACGCGCAAAGGCGGCCTTCATAACGTGATTTTTGTTTTTGAGCAACCCGATAGATACACGAAGGATCATCACTGGTATTTTGATTTCATTTGCTTTACCAACGACAAAATGATTGATTCAAATATTTTAAAATAAAAAAACCAAGGCACATGACAACAGATACTACCCAGAGAATTTACTTTAAAAACCTTGACATCCTTAGGTTTTTTGCCGCATATATGATCGTAATTCTGCACTCCTATTTCGGATGGCAAACCCAGTTCGGCAATCCAAATTTTATAAAAACCATGACGCCCTACAGAACAGAAAAGCTTGAAACATTATTTGGGAATTTTTGTTCGGGCGTGGATATTTTCTTCGTTATCAGCGGTTTTTTAATCACCTATCTCTTACTTGCCGAAAAAGATAAAATGGGAAAAGTTGATGTGGTGAAGTTTTGGATCAGACGCGCTTTCCGAATCTGGCCATTGTATTTTTTAATTCTTTTAATCGGACCCTTGCTGACCTACTTCTATGGCGAACAGGAGCCCGGCTATCTTTATCATTTTTTCTTTGCCGGGAATTTTGATATTCTTTACAATGGCACCAAATCTGTGGCAACAGACCACCTTTGGTCCATCTGCATCGAAGAACATTTCTATTTAATTTGCCCTTTGTTGGTGGCTTTTATACCATTGAAACGATTGCCTGAAGTTCTTCTTTCCATTGTAGCGCTCACCATTTTATTCAGGGCGTATCTGGCTACGCAGGTTCCTATGTATGGCAGCGCCGTGTATGTTCATACCCTTAGCCGTATCGATGTGCTGGCCATTGGAAGTCTTTTCGGTTACCTGGCATATAATAAAAGGATCAGCTTCAATCACAACGCGGCAATACGATTGCTGGTATACGGCATTTTTATTTTTATGTTCGTTACTGAAAAATATACCGATACTTCTACCTTTTTTAATGCCACCATCAAGAAGTATTTTTATGTATCCGTAATGGTATATTGGGTTGGAAATTTTATGTTTAATCCGAAAGTGTTTTTTCCAATAACACAAACCAATATTTTTCATCATTTCGGGAAAGTATCCTACGGCATGTACATGTTTAACCCTATCATTATATTTATAGTATTAAAGGCCTTCGATAAATTTCATATAACAAATTACCTGCTTTATGTGGCGCTTGTAAATGCAACCCTTGCTGCAGTTTGCTACGTGTCCTATAAATTTTACGAGATACCGTTTTTAGCGCTGAAGGAAAAATACTCTGTAGTTAAAAGCGGCGACGAAGTTAAAATTGCAACTGATTCCGGTGAAACCATAACACCAGAAGTAACGCCGGAAATAATTCCAGTGAACGTTTCAGATAAGCCTACAGAATAGTTTTAGTTACGAATAAATAAAGAGAAGCTAAACGCTGAACCAGAAAAGAGCATTTAAAGCTTTTTCAAGATTAACATTTACACAGTGGGGTGAACTTTTATTTTGCTGAGTAATTCAGTTTTAGGAGTTACATGATTAATTCCGTTCAAATCTATTACAATCCCTTTTAAGCCTTCGCTGGATTCAATAACGTAAAGCACAGAATTGTCAACAGGATTTAATATTCCTTCGAAGTGATGTGTTTCTACAATGGTAAACTGCTCTAAATCGTTGCTGTTTTCAATAAGTTCAAACATGTCAATTTCATAACCGCGTTCCTTTAATGCGATCACAGCCTCGGCTAATGTATTGTAAGTGTGTAATGACATGATAAAAAAATTTAAGTTCAGAGGTTTAAGACATAAAGGTATCTTAATTAAAAGAATTTGACGCTGTTATTCGTTCAAACCCATTTTTAAATAGCTGGCGGGTTAAATCAGAAAATCCAAATATGCTGTTGAAACCCTTAAAAATCAATATCCGCGGCCTCCCGCTAAAGGGGGGATAAAGGGAAAGGTCCTTTCCTTTAACGGGTATTTCCACTAAAACTTCCTTAATAAACTGTGGTTTATCTAAATTGTTCAAAAAATTGAGTTTTCGATGTTAATTTTGCGCTTCAATTCTAAAAGTATCATGAAAAAGTTCCCCGGCATTTTAGTGTTTGTTTTATTTTTTAATTTTTTGGTTAAGGCCGATGAAGGCATGTGGCTTGTGCAAATGCTGGGCGACAAGGTTTATTCAGATATGGTGAAGAAAGGCTTAAAGTTATCTAAAGAGCAGCTTTACAGTATTAACAACAATAGCATTAAAGATGCCATTGTGCTGTTTGGCGGGGGTTGTACTGCAGAAATGGTAAGCAAAGAGGGTTTGGTGTTCACAAATCACCACTGTGGTTATGATGCTATAGCGAGTGCTAGTTCTGTGGAACATAATCATCTCCAAAACGGATTCTGGGCAAAAACAAAAGGCGAAGAAATTGCGTGCGCGGGTTTGAGTGTACAATTCCTTATAAAAATAGAAGATGTTACAACTAAAGTCAACGAAAGTCTCAAAAATTATAAGACTTCTGATATGGCCTCTAAATTAGGTGGAATTTTGAATGAGATGTCGGCTAAGGCCGCGGAAGGAACCGGGTTTGAAGTGAGAATAGGAAGTTTTTTTAAAGGCAACCAGTTTTTACAATTCACCTATCAGCGTTTTAAAGATGTTCGTTTGGTAGGAACACCTCCTGAAAGTATTGGCAAATTTGGTGGCGATACAGATAACTGGGAATGGCCGCGGCATACCGGCGATTTTTCGGTGTTCCGTGTTTATTCAACGGCTGATGGAAAACCCGCTGATTATTCTGCAGAGAATGTTCCGTATAAACCAAAATACGTGCTGCCTGTTTCAATCAAAGGGATTAAAGACGGAGATTACGCGATGATCTATGGATACCCCGGGAGCACAAACCGTTATGAAACTTCTTATGGCGTAAAGTTAAAAGTGGATATTGATAATCCAAGTCTTGTTAATCTTCGCGATGCGCGTTTAAAATGCATGATGGCCGAAATGATAAAAGATCCTGCAGTTAAGATTCAGCTTGCCAGTTATTATGCAGGCATAGCAAACTACTGGAAGTTTTTTGACGGTGAAGCAAAACAACTGGTGAAATTAAACGTAGTGGACCTGAAACAAAAAGATGAAGCGGCGTTTGAAGCTTGGGCAAAAGGAAAAGCAGAGTACGATAATTTGTTTGCCGATGTAAAAAAAACCTACGACAATTGGCGTCCGTACGCCAAACACAGAATGTATCTTTACGAAGGAATTCTTGGTTCGCCGTTGATGGCGTTTGCTGCAAGTTTAAAAAGTTACGATGTTGCTTTGTCTAACGCATCCGCAAAACCTGAAGATATTACAAAGCTTGCTCAGAACGTTAAAAGTGCGCACGCGAGATTTCTAAAAGGAGAAAACACCCCTTCTGATAAAAACATTCTGGCGGCGGTACTAAAAATGTTTTATACGGATATCGATGCTGACCAACGTCCGCAAACATTTTATACCACTCTTAAAAATAATTATGGAGCGCTTGAAAGCAACGATACCTATCAGAAATATTCTTCGTATGTGTTTGATAACACCATGCTGCTGAATAAGGATAAGTTTGAAGCTTTTATGGCAAAGCCCGATACAGCGATTCTTCATAAAGACGCGGCATACAAAACCGCAGTTGCTTTTACGGATAACTTTAACAGCAATTATTCGAAATATTACGCGGATTTCACAGGAACTAATTATGTTTTAAATAACAAATATCTTAAAGGTGTTCTTGAAATGCAAAAAGATAAACCAATGTATCCTGACGCGAATCAAACCATGCGTGTGAATTATGGTAATGTAAAATCTTACGCTCCGAAGGATGGTGTTAAATACAGCTACATCTGCACACTTAACGGAATAAAAGAAAAATACAAACCGGGAGATTATGAGTTTGACGCTCCTGTGAAGCTAATGGAACTGATTGATAAAAAAGATTACGGACAATACGCCGATAAATCGGCGAACGACGTTGTGGTTACTTTTATCACAACTAATGATATTACCGGTGGTAATTCAGGTTCGCCCGTGTTAAACGCGAAAGGAGAACTCATTGGACTATGCTTCGATGGTAACTATGAAGCGCTCGGACATAAAATCGCTTTTGATAAAGATTTAACCCGCACCATTTGTCTTGATGTGCGCTACATGCTTTTCGTTATTGATAAACTCGGCGGCGCGAGTAACATCATCAACGAATTAAATCTTATTAAATAGTTGGTCTTTAATTAAACTAGCAGCGAAGTTATTTTTTTAACGCGTCACGTATTTCTGTTAAAAGAATTTCTGTTGTTGTAGGCGGCACAAGAGCGGCCTCCTCTTTCTTTTTCATCCTGTTAATACCTTTAATAACCAGAAAGAGAACGAAGGCCACAATTAAAAAATTCAGGACATTCGAAAGAAATAACCCATACTTTACAGTTCCTGCTTTTAATTCTTTAATATCGCTGATATGGGCCGCTTCCATGGCAGGCTTCAGCAGCAAAGGAGTCAGAACATCGTCAATAAAGGAACCGATAATTTTGGTAAAAGCTGCGCCAATCACCACCCCGATGGCCAGGTCGATCACGTTGCCTTTTACTGCGAAATCTTTAAACTCTTTTATTAATCCCATACTAGTTATTGTTGCCTAAAACTTTTAATAATTCATCCAGTTTAGGAGTAAGAATGATCTCGGTTCTCCGGTTTTTCTTTCGTGCTTCAGGCGTTTTACCATTGTCGAGGGGAAAGAATTCGCCGCGGCCTGCGGAAGTGATTCGCTTGGCATCGATCTTGGCGCTTGACAATAATATTTTGGTTACTGAAGTAGCACGGATCACACTCAAATCCCAGTTGTCTTTTATTTCGCCGGCACCTTTCATCGGAACATCATCGGTATGCCCTTCCACCATCACGTTTATATCCGTGTTGTTTTCAAGTACTTTTGCCACACTTTTTAATGCCTCTACCCCACGCGCTTCCACGTTGGTTTTGCCACTTGCAAATAACAAGCTCTCATCCATGCTTACGTAAACTTTGCCATTTTTCTGGGTAATGGTGAGTCCTTTATTTTCAAATCCTAATAAAGCATCGCTCAATTTTTTCTTCAGGTCGGTGGCTGCCTGGTCTTTCTTTTTAAGAATGTCTTCCAGTTCGTTTACACGTGCTTCGCGTTGTTTTAACTGTACACCCAGAGCATCCAGATCTTCTTTTTGTTTGTTTAACTTAGCTTCCAGGGCTTTTAATTCATCTTCTTTTTTAAGTAATTGTTCTTTTGTGAGCTGCAGATCGCCACTTAACTTTGTATTATCGTTATTGCTGCCGGTAAGCAGTTTATTTAAGCGATCCATTAATTGTTCATTCAAAGAATTTAATTTATCATACTTGGAAGTAAGGTTGCGGTAGTTGCTCCCAATGATGGAAGTATCCCTTTTTAAACCAGCATTTTCCTTTTCGTTCTTTACCATCTGTTCTTTCAGTTCAACAATTTTCGCCTCATTTTCCTGTGAACTTTTCTTTAATGCATCCCTTTCGGTCTCGCAGCTGTTCAATTTGGCTTTTGTTTCCTCCATTATGCGGCCTGGCACGCACGCAACCCCCAGCATAACTGCGGAGATTGCTATAGCAAAGTATTTTTTAATCATGCTTAAATTTAAGGCAATTATCCAATAAGAAGTTACATTTGTATATATTTTTTTAACAATGATGCTGTTTATATTTGAGGAGGGCTTTGGGAAACCGGGAAATTTCAGTCCCAAAGAGAACAATAAAATAAAAAATTAAGAAACAAGGTGACGTGCACAAAACATATATTGTTTTTGATCCTGTTGATGTATCCATTTGAACAGGCATTTACACAGCATGCAAAAACCGATACCACTGTTATTAACGCAATTCTCCGAAGAGCCAATTCCCTTATTAACACTAATCAGGAAGAAGCGCTGAAGCTGGTGCAAAAAGCTGAAATGCTTTCGTTAAAACACAGCGATGATTATACACTTGCCAATGTTTTCGGACTAGAAGCCGTAATTTATTACTACAATAACGATACGCTCAATACCCAGTTATATGCTAAAAAAGCGCTTGTTTACGCTGAAAAAAGCAATAACAGGCAGGTAGAAATGAGGGCGCATAATATCATAGGTGCGATTGAATACAATAAGGGGCATTTTAAAGAATCAGAAAATGCCTACTTAAGACGTATAGAGATAGGAACGCAGTTAAAAGACAGCAACGCGGTGTATACTACCTATTACAACCTGGGATTGATTTTTGCGCATCAAAGCAATTATCTTAGGATGGCCGATTATAATTTTCAGGCCTTGCACTACTTTGAAAAAAAGAAAGATACTGTGAGTATTATTCTTTCCCTGGAAAGCATTTCAATAGCCTACCAAAATTTACGTGAACAACGCAAGGCACTTGCCTGTTTGTTCAGAGCAAAAAAAATGGCTGAAATTCATAAAGATATTTATGAGCTGGAAGGCGTTTACATCGATATTTCGACCTGTTATGAAGAACTGAAAAACACTGACTCGGCTTTTTATTTCCTAGACATCGCGCTTAAAACGGCTTCAAAGTACGATGACCAATATCATTTTACAATTGCTACCTTAAATAAAGCGAATCTGTATGTAAGTAAAAAGAATTTCGACCAGGCTATTATTCTTTTAAAAGAAGGGGAACGTTTAAGTCGTAAAATTAACCGCGTTGTCGGGCTTGATATTTGCTATTACAACCTCGGTCAGGCTTATTTTGAAAAAAAATTAAATGACAGCGCCTTCCGCTATGCGTTCATGGGGTATGTGGAAGCGGGTAAGACGAATAACAGAAAATTTATTGCATTTAACTGCCTCATGTTATCCCGGATCTTTGAGAAAAAAAACATCCCCGACAGCGCCCTTAAATACCTTAAGCTTCATTTAACCGCCAACGATTCGTTAAATCGTACCGAGCAATTAAAAGGTATTGCTATCCAGGAATTAAAGTTTGAACGCGAACACCAGGAACAGATAAGGGCAAAAGAAAAAATAATTGCGGAAACAAAACTTCAGAAACAAAAACAAATAAACAGTATTATATTCATTGCTTCTCTCCTTTTATTGATACTGCTGGTAATTGGTGTTATCAATTATCGTCAGAAACAAAAAGCAAATGCCGAGCTTTTGGTACAAAAAAAATTACTGGAGGAAAAAAATAAAGAAGTGGCCGACAGCATTAATTATGCAAGCAGGATTCAAAAAAGCATTATGCCCGACAAAATGCAGGTCCAGGAAATATTACCAAATAGTTTTGTGCTGTATCTTCCTAAAGATGTTGTGAGTGGCGATTTTTACTGGATAAATTCTCTTAAAGGTGTTACCGGCAAAACCTTTCTGGTTCTTGCTGTAGCCGACTGCACAGGACATGGCGTACCCGGGGCCTTTATGAGTCTGATTGGCGCCACCATTTTAAATCAAACCCTTGGCATGGATGAAATTAATAATCCGGCGGAGGCGCTTGATTATTTAAACGTAGAACTCCCGAAGAATATTAAAAGTTCATCCTCCTCCGGAACGATTAAAGACGGTATGGAAATAAGCATGTGTGCCATAGATTATGAAAAAATGGAGATTATGTTCGCTGGAGCTAATAACAATCTTTACATCGTACGTAATAACCAATTGCTTTTGCACAGAGGCGATAAAAAACCGATAGGAGAATCATACAGTATGAAGAACCAGAAATTTTCGAATCATTTAATTCCTATGTTTACGGGAGACGTTATTTATATGACAACCGACGGTTATCCTGACCAATTTGGTGGTGAAAAAGCCCGCCTGAACGAAGGTGTATTCGGACAGGGTAAAAAGTTCAAGTATAAGCAAATGGAAGAATTATTTTTAGCAATACATCATTTACCATTGAACGAACAATCGGAAATTCTTGAAAAAAAGTTTTTCGATTGGAAAGGAAATCTCGAACAGGTAGATGATGTGTTGGTATTAGGAATGAAAATTTAAATCTCAATAGTATTAATATGATGCAGATAAACACATTTGAAGAGTATCAAAAAGCGTATGATAAAAGCGTAAAAGAACCGGAGGCTTTCTGGTCGGATATTGCAGAAAAATTTTCCTGGCAAAAAAAATGGGATAACGTTCTGGAATGGAATTTTAAAGAGCCGGATGTAAAATGGTTTATTAACGGAAAACTGAACATAACCGAAAACTGCATCGACAGGCATCTTCCTGAAAAAGCAGGTACTGTTGCTTTTTATTTTGAGGAAAACGAAATCGGCAAACCTTCGCGCGAAATAACCTATCAGCAGTTGCATGACGAGGTTTGTAAACTGGCCAACGTTTTAAAAAGTTTTGGCGTTCAAAAAGGTGACAGAGTTTGCATTTACCTTCCAATGGTTCCGGAGGCAGTATTTTCTCTGTTGGCTTGTGCACGAATAGGCGCGGTGCATTCTGTCGTGTTTGGTGGTTTCAGTGCCCAGTCGTTACAGGACAGAATTAATGACAGCAGCTGCAAGGTGGTGCTCACCAGCGACGGTGCCTTCCGTGGAAACAAAACCATTCCCATGAAACCCACCGTTGATGAAGCACTGAAACAATGTTCCTCCATAGAAAAGGTACTTGTTCTTAACCGCACCGGTGAAAAAGTTAATATGCAACAGGGACGTGATTTTGAATGGAAAGAACAAGTAAGCAAGCAGTCTCCGCAATGCACAGCTACTACAATGGACAGCGAAGATCCTTTATTCATTTTATATACTTCCGGAAGTACGGGTAAACCCAAAGGTGTTGTTCATTCCACCGGAGGTTATATGGTATTTACCTGTTATAGCTTTCTAAATGTTTTTCAATACAAACCAGAACAGGTTTATTGGTGTACTGCCGACGTGGGCTGGGTAACAGGTCATTCGTACATTACTTACGGTCCGCTTCTTGCCGGCGCTACTTCCGTTATTTTTGAAGGCATTCCAAGTTACCCGGATGCGGGGCGTTTCTGGAACGTGGTGGATAAATATAAAGTGAATATTTTTTATACCGCGCCCACAGCCATTCGTGCGCTGGAAGCAGCCGGCCTGGATTATGTAAAGCCATATGATCTTTCATCTCTTAAAGTATTAGGAAGTGTTGGAGAACCTATCAACGAAGAAGCCTGGCAGTGGTACTATAAAAATATTGGCAAAGAAAAATGTCCAGTTGTTGATACATGGTGGCAAACTGAAACGGGAGGGATTCTGATTTCACCTTTGGCAAGCATTACTAAAACAAAACCAGGATTTGCAACTTTGCCTCTACCGGGTGTGCAGCCCGTGCTGGTAGATGAAAAAGGAAATATAATAGAGGGCAACGGAGTTGAAGGAAATCTTTGCATTCAATTTCCGTGGCCTTCCATTCTTCGCACAACATATGGCGACCATGAACGTTGCCGCGCCACTTATTTCGCAACCTATCCCGGACTGTATTTTACCGGAGACGGCTGCAGGCGCGATGAAGATGGATATTACCGGATAACCGGGCGGGTGGATGATGTGATTAACGTAAGCGGTCATCGTATTGGAACCGCGGAAGTAGAAAGCGCCATCAATCAGTGCGAGGATGTGGTTGAGTCAGCCGTGGTAGGTTTTCCGCACGATATAAAAGGCCAGGGAATTTATGCGTATTGCATTGTGCCCAACTCATTAAAATCACATGATGAAATTAAAAAAGAAATTCTCAATTGTGTTAACAAGGTGATTGGTCCGATCGCAAGGCCTGATAAAATCCAGATTGTAAGCGGTCTTCCAAAAACAAGAAGTGGAAAAATAATGCGCAGGATATTAAGAAAAGTAGCAGAGGGCGAAATAAATAATCTGGGGGATATCTCTACGCTCCTTGATCCGCAGGTGGTAGAAGAAATTGTAAAAGGGAAAATTTAATGCAGGAACGCTATTACTGTTATTTTTTATCTCCGCTGGGAGATCTCGAAATAATATACGATGATATTTTCATTTATGCCATTTTGTTTTGTAAAGAAGGCTATCAACACAAAGAAGTAGGTAAAAAAAATTTGGTACTTGAACTTACAGTTTCACAGTTAAAAAAATATTTTGAAGGTGCTCTCAAAGAATTTGATCTTCCGCTTAAAATGGAATGTTCGGCCTTCCAGGAAAGGGTTTGGCAGCAGTTATGCAAAATTCCTTTTGCAAAAACCATTTCATATCTTCAACTCGCGCGCCAACTAGGTGACGAAAAATGCATCCGGGCAGCCGCTTCGGCCAACGGCAAAAATCCTTTTTCTATTGTGATTCCCTGCCACAGGGTTATTGGTACCGATGGCAGTTTAACAGGTTACGCTGGCGAATTGTGGCGTAAACAGTGGTTACTGGATCATGAAGCCAGAACTGTGGGAGAATACGCCAGGCTTTTTTAAAAGCTTTGACGCGTATAATTTTTCAAATTTTGCTTTGTTTTCGTACCTTCACTCTCTCAATAAGAGATAAGCCCTTGTATGCAAATTGATTTAGAAGCAGAACGTAAAGAGATACTGAACAGGTACAAGCTTTTAATGAAAGCCTGCAAACGGAGGCTGGAAAAAGGGGATAAAGAAACAATCCGCAAAGCTTTTGAGGTTGCCGTAGAAGCACATAAGGAAATGCGACGTAAAAGTGGCGAACCTTATATTTATCATCCAATTGCCGTTGCTCAGGTCTGTGCTGAAGAAATCGGTCTTGGTACTACCGGCATTGTTTGCGCGCTCCTTCATGACACCGTAGAAGATACCGACCTTACCCTCGAAGATGTAAAAGGATTATTCGGTGAAAAAGTGGCGCAGATCATCAACGGTCTTACAAAAATTTCAGGGGTAATAGATAATACCTCCTCCATCCAGGCAGAGAATTTCAGAAAAGTACTTCTCACTATGAGTGAGGATATCCGTGTGATCCTGATTAAACTGGCTGACAGGCTGCACAACATGCGCACGCTTGAACACATGAAGCGCGACAAGCAAATGAAGATCGCCAGTGAAACTTTGTTTCTATATGCTCCCCTTGCACATCGCCTTGGATTGAATACCATCAAGACCGAACTGGAAGACCTGGGACTAAAGTATACCGATACGGAAGGATATAACGAAATTGCTGCCAAATTAAAAGAAACTGAACCTGAGCGCAAACGATTCATCCAAAAATTTATTGAACCCTTAAAGGAAATTTTAGCCGAGCAGGGTTTTAATTTTAAAATGTTTGGGAGGCCGAAGTCAATTTTTAGCATTTTTAATAAGGTAAAAACAAAAGGCGTTCTGTTTGAAGAAATTTATGACTTGTTCGCTATACGTATTGTCATTGATACTCCCGCTGAACTTGAAAAATCGGATTGCTGGAAAGTATACTCAATCATTACAGATTTTTATCATCCGAGCCCCGACCGCCTGAGAGATTGGATCAGCACGCCAAAAAGCAACGGTTATGAAAGTTTGCATACTACGGTGATGGGTCCTGAAGGAAAATGGGTGGAAGTACAGATCCGAACCGTTAGAATGGATGACCTGGCCGAAAATGGTTATGCCGCTCATTGGAAATATAAAGACAGTGCCGCTGATAAAGAAAGTAAACTCGAAAGTTGGTTATTACGGATCCGCGAAATGCTTGAAAATCCGGATCCAAACGCGCTTGAATTCATAGATGATTTTAAATTAAACCTTTTCAGCGACGAGCTCTTTGCCTTTACACCAAAGGGCGATATGAAAACCCTGCCGATTAAATCTACGGCTCTTGATTTCGCGTTTGAAATTCATACCGAGGTGGGCGAACACTGCATTGGTGCAAAAGTTAATCACAAGCTAGTGCCTTTGAGTTACGAATTAAAAAGCGGCGACCAGGTAGAGATTCTCACAAGCAATAAACAAACGCCAAAAGAAGACTGGCTTAATTATGTAATTACTGCGAAGGCGAAGTCAAAAATTAAAAATTCGCTGAAGGAACAAAGAAGAAAAGTTGCGGAAGATGGAAGAGAAATACTGGAGCGGAAATTCTATAAGCATAAAGTAGACTTTACACTTCAAAATGTAAATGATTTTTGCAGCTACCTTAAATTACCTTCCTCGCAGGAATTGTTCTACCGCGCCGCTCTTGGCAATATTGACATTAAAGAGATAAAAGCCTGGATTAAATTTAAGGAAACGCCGGGTAAACCCACGCATGCAAAAAAGGAAGGACCAAAGCTGGAACAGCTTGTTACGAACGCCCGCGGGACTTCAAACATGCTGGTGATCGGCGACGACATGCAAAAGCTGGATTATAAACTTTCGCCTTGCTGTAATCCAATACCGGGAGACGACGTGTTTGGCTTTATTACTATTAACGAGGGAATCAAGATACATCGGGTAAATTGTCCAAATGCTATTAAACTGCTATCTAATTACGCCTACCGGGTAGTAAAGGCAAAGTGGATGAACGATCAGATGATTTCTTTTCTTGCCGGTATAAAAATTATTGGTACCGATGAACTTGGACTGGTGAACAACATTACCAAGATTATTTCAAATGAAAACAATGTGAACATGCGCTCTATTAATTTTGACACCGAGGGCGATATGTTTGAAGGAACCATTATGATCTACGTTCATGATACCAAACATCTGAACCATTTAATTGAAAATCTGAAAAAAGTAAAAGGCGTTACGCGAATTGAGCGTATAGATGAAAAGCACTAACTTTTGATCTCTCTTATTTTTAATTTTTGAGCGGGGTTTCCCTGGTATATCCAGTACGGCTCCAGGCTTTTAGTGGCAATGCTGCCTACCGTCAATAAACTATGACTTCCTAATCGAACGCCCGAACAAACAACCGTTTGTGCTCCTGCCCATGCCCCTTCTTCCAACGTTATTTCTCCAATCAACAAATCGAATGTTGAGCGTTTATAATTGTGATTGCCGCATAGCAACATTGCGCCCTGAGAGAGACAGGAATTATTTTTAAGTGTCACTTTTGAAAGGTTATCTATCCATACCTGTTCCCCAATCCAGACATGATCGCCCACCACAAGTTTCCATGGATATTTAATAGATACATGAGGTTTAATGGTAACGTCTTTACCAATGGTGGCGCCAAATGCACGCAGTAATAATCTTTTGAAACTATAAAAAGGAAAGGATGATTTGAAAAAATAAGCACTTACAAAATACCAAAGAGCTCTTTTAATAAGACTGCCCCCGGGCTTATACCATGAGTTGTCGAAGGAGGAAAGATTACTTTTTAGCTGATTCATTGAAAACCGTTTTATACTGTGCTATGCTTTGGGCGATGTTTAATTTACCGCTAATATAATGAATTGCAGCCGCACTTTTTATCGCGTATTCTTCGTTATTTAAACTAGCCATATGTTTAATACAATCCACAAAATTTTGAATATTATTTAATGGAATAGCCTGGCCTGAATTGCCAATAAATACATCATTCCAGGGGGTTTGATCGCTAATAATTACCGGACAGCCGCACAGAAGGCTTTCAACAATAGAGTGACCAAAATTTTCATTTAAAGTAGGAAGGAATAAGCAGTGATAAGAAACTATTATAGACTGCACTTCATTAAATTGGAGTTCATGCCTGTATTTTACTTTTATGTTCGCAGGCAGCTTTTCAATTATTCTTTTACACTCCTTCCAGTACGCCGCGTCTTCTATGTTCCCATAAATATCATACTCCACCTGGTACGTATCAGGAATTAAATTTAAAACTTCCAGGGCAAAATGCAGGTTCTTAACCCTTGCTATTCTTGAAAGATAAAATAATTTGATGTGATTTTTTTCCTTTGGTTTAGAGAGTGTATAAACAGTTCCCGAGTTAACGTTGGGCGCCATAAATATTTCCGCTTTCGGAAATTGTTTTAATATATCCCCTTTTTCTTCTTCATTGGTTGCATGAAACGGGATTTCCTTATACCAGTTAAATAACTTGCTTATTGTTAAAAAAGCATTTTTCTTTAACGATTTCAGGCCTAAGGCACCGGTACTCAGCATCCCTCTTGGTGCAAGCAGAATGGGGGCCTTCAGCGAACCGCTTTTTTTTGCCCTTACTATATTAATTGAAAAAGGGTAGGACCAGAAACTGTTCAGATAAATAAGATCGGGCGACAAGCTGTTTATTTTATTTATAACAGATAAAGCATTTAATTGATCTTCGGAAAAATAATAATAGAAAACGCCTTCATTTTCAAAAAGCGTATTTTTTCTGATTTCCTTATAGGCTTCATTGCTGCCGAGGTCGGTATTGCGGGTAATAATATAAAATTCATAATCATACTTTAGCAACGATGTAAGTGAATAAATGGATCGAACGGGCCCCCCGGCTTTTGTGCCCGGCAGATACCAATCGGTAAGAATAACTATTTTGAGTTTGGTTTTAATGTTATGTTATTTTATTTTGATCAAGCCAGTTATTCAGAACAACAAGATGCCAGATCCGGCTCCAGGTAACCGTTGGATCATTTGCCAAAAAGCGTTGCCATAATTTTTTTATCTCAGTCTGGTTGCAGAATTCGCGTTCACTGAGTTCGTTCATATGCTTTTCACAAAAAGACTTCAGATCATTCTTTAACCACTCTTTCCACGGAAGTGTAAAACCCATTTTGGGCCGGTTTACAATTTCAGGCGGCAGAAGATCGCCCAGGCTATCCACCAATAATTTTTTGGGGGAATGAGGATATTTATGTTTATCGTTTACCGACAATACAAACTCCACAAGTTTATGATCCAGAAAGGGTTCCCGTACTTCCAGTGCCACAGCCATGCTCATCTGATCCGTATCCCGCAATAGTGTGTTCTGAAGATAAGTGTTGATTTCGCAAAGTGAAACAGCGCTCAGTAAATGATCTTCCGCCTGCGGCACCTCTGAAACTATTTTTTTTATTGAATTAAATGGATCTGAAGATTTCAGTAAGACTTTTAATTCTGATTGCGTAAACACGCTGCGGTTGAGCGGGTATGCCGAACTAAAGCTTATCTCGCGTTCTCCAAGTAATTCAGCAATTTTATTCCCACTCACAGAGCGCTTCCTTTGTTTCACCAATTCGCCTCCGGCCTGACGAACAATTCTTGGTATCATATTTAACCAGGCTTTCTTTTTTAAATCCCACATCCGTTTAAACACATCATATCCTGCAAATAATTCATCACCACCTATTCCGCTAAGGGCCATGGTTACGCCCGCCTGTTTGGTGGCCTTGGATACAATATAAGTATTAGGCCCATCGCCTCCCGGATGATCCATAGCAGCGAGCGCTTCGGGCAACTGTTTTAAAAAATCTGCGGGAGTTAATTTTATTTCGTGGTGACTGGTATTAAATTTTTTAGCAATAATGCGCGCGTATTGCGATTCGGAAAACTCGCTTTCATCAAAACTGATATTAAACGTCTCAATTTTTTCTGAACTAACTTTAGACATCAATCCTACAACAGCACTTGAATCAATTCCACCGGATAAGAAGGCACCAAACGGCACATCGGCAACCAAACGTTGCTGCACCGACAAAGCGAGTAATTCGTTCACTTTTCCGCAAACCTGCTCATAACTTAAATCATCAGACACTTTTGAGATTTTGTTAACTGAATAATATTCCGTTAAAATTGCTTTGCCTTCTTTTAATTCAACATAATGCCCTGGCATCAGCATTTTTATCCCTTTGATGATGGTGCGGGGAGCGAGTACAGTCTGATACATAAAGTATTCCGGCAAAACCTCCTGATCCATTGAAAACGTTTTAATTTCCGAATGAATAATGGGACGGATTTCGCTGGAGAAAACAAATACATCGTCGCTGTAATAGTAATATAACGGCTTAACGCCTATCCTGTCCCTGGCAATGAAAAGTTCTTTCTCCTGCGTATCGTATATTGCAAACGCGTACATCCCGCTGAAGTAATGCAGACATTCCTTCCCCCACCGGATAAAGGCAGCCAGGATGACCTCCGTGTCGGAAGCAGTTTTAAAAAAATAGGGTTTTTCAGATGTGCCGTGTGCTGTTCTCTGCAACTGTAATTTAAGATCGCGGTAATTGTACAGCTCGCCATTGTAAACAATCACGTAACGTTTGTCTGTTGAAAAAAAAGGCTGATCGCTTTCCGGACTCAGGTCTATTATCGACAAACGGCGGTGGCCCATTGTTAATTCGTCTCCACTCCATATGCCGTCATTGTCCGGGCCGCGGTGTGCCAGGCATTTATTCATTCCCTTTACAATGCCTTCGCGTTTTCCTTTACCGATTGTTGCAGAAAGTATGCCTGTAATGCCGCACATGTTATGCTAATTCAATAGCGCTTAAGAAACGTTTATCCTTCATCATTAATTTTATTCCCTCTTCAACTGTGATCAGTTCTTTATTCAACACTTCCCGCATCTTAGTGTTGTCGGGTTGTCTGCGCGTCATATCTCCTTCTTTTAAAGGAGGAAGATAAACGATCTTTGAAGAAGATGCCGTTATTCTTATTACTGCTTCTGCCAGTTCTTTCACCGACATTAATTCGCTGCTGCCAACATTTATAACATCATTAACCAACATCCTCTGATCAAAAACTTTATAACATACCGATACAGTGTCTGTAACGTAAGTAAAGGTTCGTGTTTGCGAACCATCGCCATAAATTGTAATATCCCGGTTCTTTAATGCCGCCTCCAGAAATTTTGCAACAACAAAATCGGTACTTTGATTAGGGCCGTAAGTATTAAAGAAGCGAAAAATGGTATAAGGTAATTCATACGCCTGCCAGTAACTCCTGAAAAAACATTCACCGACATTTTTTACCACAGCATACGGAACCCTTGAATTGAGCGGCGTGCGGTGTTCGTTTTGCGGCAACTCTACGGGCTCGCCATATACTTCGGAACTCGAGGCAAAATACACGTGTTTAACACTTGACTTCTTTGAAAGATCAAGGATGTTTTTTATTCCATCAATGTCTTTTAATACACTGATTGGATTTTCCTGCGTACGCAATACACCCACTACCGCTGCAAAATGAAAAACAAAATGAAACGAATGCTTTTCCATTACCGGGCTCAGTTCAACCAGATTGTTGACATCCGCCTTTATAAACTCCCAGTTTTTTTTATCTTTTGAAGGAAGCTTGCTGAGAAAGCCGGTAGAAAGATTGTCGAGGATCACAACAAAATTAGAGGAATTTGAAATCAATTCTTCAATTAACGCGCTGGCTATATTGCCGGCGCCTCCAGTTACAAGTATTTTATTTTTTATGGAATCCATCAATAATCTTAAGTAACGAATCTGTCCATTTTTCCGGCGTTATTTTTTGCGCCGCCTTATGGCTTTTTCCGCACATATCAAGCAATTGTTTATTATCTAAAGATATTATCTTTTTAAGTGAATTTTTAATTTCCTGCACATTTTCTTTTGCAAAAGAAAAGCCGTTAACTCCTTCTTCCAGGAAGGCCTCCATGGCGCCAACTTCCTTGCTCAGCAAAAGCGGGAAGCCGCAGGCCGCATACTCCTGTACCACCACACCCCAGGGCTCAAAACGACTCGGCAGAATAAAAACGCTGCATTGCTCAAGAATGGGTTCCAACTCTGATGGCTGCACAAAACCAAAATGCCTGATTTTAGGATGCACCACCGGGTGCAAATCTCCAGTGCCCAGGCACCATAATTCCCATTCATTTGGACTATCATTTTGCAACTCTATGAACGCTTTCCAAAGATCCTGGAGCCCTTTAAATTCATAATATCTGCCAACATATAAAAAGCGACGGGGTAATTCTTTTTTTTCTGAGTTAGTTCGCTTAGTGTATAGCTCGTTGAATTTATCAAGATCACAGCAATAAAATCCTGTGCTTATTTCTTCCTCTTTAAAACCCAGCTTTCTTACATAATCATGCTGCGGCTTTCCTGGCACCCAGGCGTTTGAGAAACGGTCGCGCAAAAAAAACGGACTTAACAACGCGGCGATGTTCTGTTTTAAAGAACCTTTCCAATGCGTATCGCAAGCAAGTACAGTAGGTATTTTCTTATACCAGGGTTTTACAAGCGCGAGATAATCCTTGTCTATCCATCCGCTACAGATGATAACATCGGGGCTTATAGAAACCAGAAGTTGTTTTAGTTGTTCGCGGGTAAAATTATTTTTATCATAAATCTTTATGGAGTCACTAAATTGAAACTTAAAGGGAGCTTCTTTATTTACAGGCCAGCGAACAATATGCACGGTGCCATGGGCAGAAAGGTGTTTACAGCACTTTATAAAATAATCGGCAAGCTCGGTATACAAAAACAAAAAGTTCATCCGGTGGGTATGAAAGAATTAAATAATGTTTACTTCTCTTTCAAGGGTTACTCCAAATTTATCGAATACTTTCTGCAAAACATAGCCTGAAAGCTCATAAACATCTTTGCCTGTGCAATTGTTTTTGTTTACCAGTACCAGGGCTTGCCTGGTATGCACCGCAGCGCCGTTATGCTCGTGCCCTTTTAAACCACATTGCTCGATCAGCCATCCTGCGGCGAGCTTGTAGTTGCCATTGGGCAAAGCATAGGCCACTAATTGTGAAAAATCTTTTTTCAGAGCTGTAAATTTTTCGGCAGGTACTTCCGGATTCTTAAAAAAACTTCCTGCATTACCTGTTTCGGCAGGATCGGGTAATTTGCTTTTTCGTATCCGGATCACAGCCTCTGACACATCTTTAATGCCGGGGTCTTTAATTCCGGCCGCTTTTAGCTCATCGCTAATAGCACCGTAAGACACATTCAACTGCGCTTTTTTCTTCAAGCGGAAACTCACCGAGGCAATCAGAAATTGATCTTTATATTCGCGCTTAAAAACACTTTCGCGGTAACCGAAATGGCATTCTTCCTTTTTGAACACCCTCTTGTTACCTTCTTTCATATCATACGCATCGAGTTCTTCGAACACTTCCTTTATTTCAATTCCATACGCGCCAATATTTTGCATCGGGCTTGCGCCAACACAACCCGGGATCAACGAAAGATTCTCAACGCCGCAAAAGCCTTTGTCAATACACCACATCACAAATCCATGCCAGCTTTCGCCTGCGCCAATTTTTACAACAACCTCTTGGTCGTCTTCCGCCAAAATTTCTTTGCCTTTCAAATTATTCTTTATAACCAGCCCGTTAAAATCTTTTGTAAAGAGGATATTACTTCCACCGCCGATTATTAATCGATTATTATTCAGATAAATTTCATTCTTAGTGAGTTCGCTGAATTCACTGATCGCGTTTAGTTCGGTAAAGTAGTCGCAAAACACTTCTATTCCAAATGTATTGAAGGGCCTCAGATTTTCATGTTCAGTTATGTTCGGCATTAAACAAAAATAACCAATAAATGAGGGGTAATATTTCTATCTTTAGGCCGATATCAACAAATTATTTGTTTACAACAAAAAAAATAGTAATCGTTAGTGTTATCAACGATCTTGTAACCGACAGCAGGGTGAATAAAACCTGCAATGTACTTAAGAATGCCGGGTATAAAGTAGTACTAATAGGCAGGATTTTACCGGGATCATTACCGCTTCCAGCATGGGAATTTAAAGCCATTCGAATGAAACTGGCTTTTAAAAAAGGGCCTTTATTTTATTTGTTTTTTAACATCAGACTTTTTTTCAAGTTATTGTTTTTTAAATGCGATTTGTTATTCGCAAATGATCTCGACACCTTGTTACCGAACTACCTTGTAAGTAAATTAAAAAGAGTCCCTTTGGTGTACGACAGTCATGAACTTTTTACCGAAGTGCCGGAACTTTTACATTCTCCTTTTAAAAGAAGAATATGGCTGAGCCTTGAAAAAAGGATTATACCAAAATTAAAATACTGCATAACAGTAAACCAAAGTATCGCGCGTATTTTTGAAGGTAAATATGGCGCAAAATTCGAAGTGATAAGAAATATCCCTGAACGCATTGTTGGCAACGAACCTGAGAACAGGGAAGCAATAGGCTTCCCGGCTGATAAAAAAATACTCATTCTCCAGGGCGCCGGTATTAACATTGACCGTGGCGCCGAAGAGTTGATTGAAGCGATGCAATTCGTAAATGACGCGATTCTTTATGTTATTGGCGGCGGCGATGTTTGGCCGAGTCTTGAGAAAAAATTAAAGGAATTGCATCTCGAAGGAAAAGTTATATTAATAAGTAAATTGCCCAAGCCCGAATTAATGCGATATACAAGAAATGCTGACCTTGGGATCAGTATCGATAAAAACACCAATCCTAATTATTTCAACAGTCTTCCCAATAAATTATTTGATTACATTCATGCAGGAATCCCAGTGCTTGCCAGCCGTTTACCCGAGATAGAAAAAATTATTTCGAATTACCAGGTGGGTGTTTTTATTGAATCGCACGAGCCCCGTCACATTGCAGAAACAATAAATAAGTTCCTTTCCTCCGCACTGCTAGAGGATTTTAAAAAGAATACCGTCCTTGCGGCACGTGAACTCAACTGGGAAAGTGAGCGCGCTAAATACCTGGAATTTTTAAAACGTATCCAATACTAATTTTACTTAATTTTATATAATAACACATTATGGAATTTTCAGCACAGCAAATCGCACAACTCCTGAGTGGCGCAATAGAAGGTGATAAGGACGTTATGGTGAACAACCTTTCCAAAATTGAAGAGGGGGCACCAAAAACATTATCTTTTTTATCCAACCCAAAATACACGCCTTATATTTACACAACAGATGCCAGTGTTGTAATTGTGAACAAATCGCTTGTGCTGGATAAGCCTGTAAAATCAACCTGTACGTTGATACGTGTTGACAATGCCTATGAATCGTTTGCGAAATTGCTTGAAATGTATAACCAGGTTAAAGGCGTTAAAACGGGAATTGAACAGCCGAGCTTTATTCATCAAACCGCTAAACTTGGAACGGACTGTTATGTTGGGGCGTTCGCATATATTGGACAGAATGTAAAGATTGGGAACAATGTAAAAATTTATCCGAACGTGTATCTTGGCGACAATTGTACGGTTGGGGATAACACCTCATTATTCCCTGGAGTAAAAATATATCACGATTGTAAAATCGGCGCTTATTGCATCGTGCATGCGAACACGGTAATTGGCAGTGATGGTTTTGGTTTTGCACCAAACAGCCAAGGCGAAACATTCGCGAAAGTTCCGCAAATTGGTAATGTGGTTATTGAAGACCACGTTGAAATTGGCTCGAACAGCTCAATTGACAGGGCCACCATGGGCTCCACTATTTTACGAAAAGGTGTAAAACTCGACAACCTGGTTCAGATTGCGCACAATGTAGAGATAGGTGAAAATACCGTGATAGCCGGATTAACCGGAGTAGCGGGGTCAACAAAAGTTGGAAAAAATTGTATGATTGCCGCGCAGGTTGGCGTAGTAGGGCATATCCGGATTGCCGATGGCGTTAAAATTGCGGGCCAGTCGGGTGTTGGAAACAGCATCGAAAAAGAGGGCGAAATTGTGCAGGGCTCTCCAGCATTTAATATTGGGGATTACAAACGCAGCTATGTATTATTCCGCGGCCTTCCCAAGTTAAACGACAAGATCCATGAGCTCACTAAAAAATTAAATCCGAAATGAAGGTAGATATTCTGGCAATAGGCATTCATCCCGATGATGTAGAACTTTCCTGCAGCGGAACACTTTTAAAACACATTGCACTCGGAAAGAAAGTTGGCATTCTTGATTTGACGCTTGGGGAACTGGGAACACGGGGAAGCGCGGAGCTTCGCACAAAAGAAGCAATGACTGCCGCAAAAATACAGGGCGTAAGTTTCAGAACTCAGCTCAATTTCAGAGACGGCTTTTTTGCAAACGACGATAAGCACCAGCTAAAAGTTATTGAGCAGATCAGAAAACACCAGCCTGAAATTATTTTATGCAACGCCGTTAATGATCGGCATCCCGATCACGGCCGTGCTGCAAAGATGGTAGCCGATGCTTGTTTTTACAGCGGCCTTATCAAAATTGAAACATCTTTGGAAAACGAAAAGCAAGGGGCGTGGCGTCCGAAGGCAGTGTATCATTACATACAGGATCAATACATTCATCCTGATTTTGTAATTGATGTAACCGAATTTATTGAAAAAAAGCATCAAGCCATCATGGCTTTTTCTTCGCAATTTTATGATCCCTCGTCAAAGGAACCTGAGACACCTATTTCTGGAAAAGATTTTTTAGCGAACATTAATGCTAAAATGTCGGTTTGGGGAAGAGCTATTAATGTGCAGTATGCTGAAGGTTTTACGGTGAACCGTTATCCTGGCATAAAAAATTTGTTCGACCTGATCTAAGAAAGAAACGTTTTTATGTGATCGCATACCTCTTGCACTGCTTCGAGGTTGAGGGTATGACCTGCGTTTTTAATAACAATTATTTTTGAACCTGTAATGTTAAGATGTACTTCGTTAGCCATGTGCAAAGGAATGAGCAGATCTTTTTCACCATGTATAATTAAAGTAGATGCCGTAATGCTTTTTAATGCCGGACGATAATCCTTTCTTTCTTTTGTTGCGGTCATTAACTTCATAAGCGCCCCGGTATTGTCGTTAAGGCCTTTTCGTGCTTCCTTCATAATATCTATGGGGATGATAGGATTATTAAAGTAGCTTTCGCTTAATACATTCGGTAACATTACATCCAGCATTAAGTTGTAGCCTCCTGTTTCCAACGCCCGCGCCCAGCTTAACCCAAATGCTTCGAAATAAGGTGTGCTGTGGCCGAATGTCGCCACGAGAATTAATTTCTTTAACGATCGCGGAAATAACACTGCAAAATGCTGAGCCACTGCGCTTCCGTATGAGAGACCTATCACTACCGGATCTTTAATATTTTCCTTATCGAGAACTGCCTTAACATCTTTTGCATGCTGATCAAAGTTGCGCCATTCTCCTTCTTTACTGCTTTGTCCCTGAAATATAAAATCGAGAAGAACAATTTTATATTTATCCTTAAAGTGCTGCTGAACAAAATACCAGGACAAAGTGGATTGCGTTAATCCATTCAGAAAAACAAGAGTTTCAGAGGCCTGCAGGTTTCCCTGGATCTCATAATACAAATCAAGATTATCGTGCGTTTTGCAAATCATACATTTAATATAAATAGTTTAAACTTACTTTATTTTTTCCGACTACCAGTTTTGCTTTTTTTCCGAAATAAACGGCAAAGTTATTTTCGATATGGCCCGCGGGGAAATTAAAACATACCGGGTAATTATATTCTTTAACCGCATCTGAAATAATTTCTTCCGCAGTTTGACCATAAAGTACCGCGTTGTCTTTCATTTCCGTCATTCCGCCAACAATCAGTCCTTTCAGATCTTTCAACTTTCCACTCCGCTTTAGCTGAAGCATCATCCGGTCGATATGATAAAGCTGTTCATCAACATCTTCAATAAAAAGAATTTTGTTTTTTGTTTTTAAATCATCCACACTTCCACTGGCGGCATAAAGTAAAGAAAGGTTTCCTCCAATTATTTCTGCTTCTGCTGCGCCTGTACGATTTAGTGAATTGCTTACGAGATTGTATTTTATCCGCTGACCAAAAAGCAATTTTTTTATTGAAAGTGTTGCTTCTGTATGCTTTGGAAACTGAAAAGCCATCGTGCCATGGATTGAAGCCATCTTTAAACGATGAAGCCGGTTGTGAACGATCGTTACATCGCTGTATCCTATAAACCATTTCGGATGTTTCAGAATTCCTTTGAAATTTACCTTGTCAATAATTCTCAGGGTTCCATAACCTCCGCCGGTCACAAGAATTGCTTTGGCTGTTTTATGATCGAGGGCCCATTGCAAGTCAGCTGCCCGATCTTCATCTGTGCCGGCAAACTGGTGGTGGGCATTAAAAGCGTTGATTCCAATCTCCACTTTAAGTCCCCATTCCCCGAGCATTTTAACGGCAGGAGCAATCATTTCCGCTGAACGTTTCCGTGCTGTGGCAATAACAAGCACCGTATCGCCTTTCTTTAAATAAGCCGGAATCCTGGTCATTGATCGGGAAGATGTTATTTCCTCTTCTTCACTTTTTTCAGCGCCTGTTGCTTTTTTTCAAGCAAAGCAATATTCTGAAGATTGATCTTGTATTTTTTATTTTCAGGTTCGTTGTTAACCTTTACATGATACCACAGCTCACCGCTTTTAATACGGTAGATCTGCATTTCGGAAACTTTATATTTTGCCGCAATTTGTTTAAACGTTAATTTCCGTTTCGGATCCCATATAAGCTTTTTAACTTCTATGGCAGTTTTTTCGTTAAACACTTTTGCCGTGCTGCTCACGGTTATTGCCTTTTTCTTTCTTGATTTAACCGAGTTAGGGCTAAACGTTACATGCTTTTTATGTTCAGCTATTGTTACCCACTTCAGGTTATCTGCGCTGTCGTTTAAATAATTATGATCCTTTCGGATTACCATACTGTGTTTGGGTGAGGGCTTTTTTACAAAAGCGTTCGCTACTTCTTTATGAACAAAAAGTGCTTTTGATTTTCCGTTCACTTTGTAGTTGTAGCGGTATCCACCATTTTGTGGTTTAAACGTTCTTACTTCTACATTGCCTTTCTTATCAAGCATCACGCCGAAACGTCCGAGATTAGACACTGCGTAAGCAACCGAAGGTTTTTTTCCTTTAAAGCTAACGAGCTTCCAGGTTTCTTTTTTATTCCCCATATACTGGCTTTTAATTTATAATTACGACACTAATAAGTATCTTTACGCTAAATTAATAAAAACATTCAAACTACAAGCATACCCGGCATTTTTTCTATATAACGGTCTGCAAGTTGAACAACTGCTTTATGGCTTCACAATTTAAAAGAACTCTTGTTACCGCTGCCCTGCCTTACGCAAACGGACCTGTTCATATTGGTCACCTTGCGGGATGTTATTTGCCAGCCGATATTTACGTGCGATATCTGCGTAGTATTGGTCACGATGTAAAATTTATCTGCGGCAGCGACGAACACGGAGTTCCGATTACCATAAAAGCCAAAAAAGAAAACATTACGCCTCAGCAGGTGGTGGACAAGTATCATAAAATAATGGGAGATGCCTTTAACGAGTTTGGGATTTCCTTTGATATTTATTCAAGAACTTCTTCAAAGGTGCACCACGAGACCGCCTCCGGATTTTTTAAAAAACTCTACGATAACAACGGCTTTACCGAACAGGTAACAGAACAATATTTTGATGAAACAGCACAACAATTTTTAGCTGACAGATATATTGTGGGCACCTGTCCGAAATGTGCAAACCCGAACGCATATGGCGACCAGTGCGAAAAGTGCGGATCATCTTTGAACGCCACGGATTTGATTGAACCAAAGTCGACCTTAAGTGGCAGCAAGCCTGTTCTTAAAAAAACAAAAAACTGGTTTTTACCATTGGATAAACTTCAGCCAAAAATCAAAGCGTATTTAGAAAAACATAAGGACTGGAAAACTAATGTGTACGGTCAGTGTAAAAGCTGGCTTGATAGCGGGGAAGGCTTGCAGCCGCGGGCAATGACACGCGACCTCGATTGGGGAGTGCCGGTGCCGGTTGAAGGCGCTGAAGGTAAAGTGCTGTACGTTTGGTTTGATGCGCCAATAGGGTATATTTCTGCAACCAAAGAACTGCTGCCGGATACCTGGGAAAATTACTGGAAGAAAGAGGATTCAAGATTGATCCATTTTATTGGAAAAGACAATATTGTTTTTCACTGTATTATTTTTCCTGCCATGTTAATGGAACATGGCGAATATATACTCGCAGATAATGTTCCGGCAAATGAATTTTTGAATCTGGAAGGCGATAAAATTTCAACCTCCCGGAATTGGGCGGTTTGGCTTCATGAATATTTGCTGGAGTTTAAAGACAAGCAGGACGTGCTGCGTTATTCTTTGTGCGCCAATGCGCCGGAAACCAAGGACAATGATTTTACCTGGAAAGATTTTCAAACAAAGAACAACAGCGAACTGGCGGATATACTTGGAAATTTTATTAACCGTGTAATAGTTCTGACGAATAAAAACTACAACGGCATTGTTCCCGAAACAAGTGAGTACACCAAAACAGATCTGCTGCTTTTGGATGAAATAGCAAAAGTACCTGGTAAAATTTCGGAAGCGCTTGAAAAATTCAAGTTCAGGGAAGCCCTTGCAGAGATGATGAACCTGGCCCGTATGGGAAATAAATACCTTGCGGAACAGGAGCCCTGGAAGGTTATTAAAACGGATGAAAAACGTGTTAGAACTGTAATGAATATTGCTCTGCAGATTTCCGCTAACCTTGCAATCGTTTGCGAACCTTTCATTCCTTTTACCAGCAAGCGGCTTTTTGACTTGCTGAACATGTCGCAATTGAAATGGAACAGCGCAAAAAACACCAACAACATTGCCGCGGGACACAAAATAAGCGCTGACAATGCAATATTATTTACGAAAATAGAAGATGAAGATATTCGTCTACAATTAGATAAGCTGGATAAAAGCAGGGAAAGTAATTCTACAGAAAAAAGCATTAGCCCGGTTAGGGAAGAAACCACTTTTGAGGAATTTTCTAAAATGGATATTCGGGTAGCCACTATTACGGCAGCGGAGGCAGTGCCTAAAACAGATAAGCTGCTCAAGCTAAGCCTTGATACAGGCTTGGACACAAGAACGGTGGTAAGCGGAATAGCGCAATACTACAAGCCCGGAGAGATTGTTGGCCAGAAAGTAATACTGTTGGCCAATCTTGCCCCGCGAAAAATTAAGGGAATAGAAAGCCAAGGCATGATTTTAATGGCAGAGAACAGTAAAGGGGAACTGAGTTTTGTAACACCAACTAAAATCCAAATTGAAAATGGCTCCAATGTTAAATAAAATCATCGCGCTGCTTTTTGTTACCTCTGCTGCAGTTTCACAAACTACCAATAGTGGTGGCAATACTGATAATAACAAGGATGTTCATAATCCTAACGATTATAAAGATCCTGAACAGTTTGATAAATTCGGGAAAAGGAAAAACGCCATCAGTAACTGGCAGATTAACCAGCTTAAAGATGGCGCAATTGTCGTGCGGCTTAAAACCAACCAGAAACTGTTTGACGCTTTGAATGGTCAGGGAAACAAAGAGATGGCTCTTGAAAAAGAAAAAGAACAGCATGTTATCAATGTAAATACCTATCACGCGTTTAAAGATTATTTTAAATTTTGCAACGTTTATTTTATTTTAAGTAATAGCTCCGATACCTTGATGAACGGAGCTCGTTCGGGAATTTTTTTAGATTCTACAATGAAAGTAGATCCTTCAATTACCATGAAAGAAAAATATTATTTACTGGCGGAGCGTGATTTCGGCTATAATTCTTCAATAGGCTTTGTAAAGGAAGACTCCGCACGAAAAGTTGTTGAAGGCGGAAACCCAGTGAAAGAAATGGCAATTGTGCTAAAGAATAAATATGGCCACCAGCTTAAAGGGCCCTTTCCTTATTCTGTGAAGGAAAAGAATTTTATGGATGCTACTTACGATATACCCATTACAGTAAACAATACTTCCGGCACCGCTCCTTCGTTTGAGTACCAGGTTAATAGAACATACCTGGCTGATTTAAAAGAAAAGGATAAGGGCAAAAAAATCGCTCCGAAAACAACTGGCAATTCAACTGCAAAAATCAAGAAGCAGTATACGTACGAAAAACTTGCGGCTTCGGTTGATGAATTGAATGACGAGCTCAGCAGGTTCTATCAGAAAAGTCCTAAAATGGATATGGAAAAAATGGATCCTTCGGTTAAACCGTTTCTTTATTAAGCAATAGCTTCGTTAAGCGAAGGGAGTTTGCCAAATCTTATCAGGGTATTTACGTGTGAAGAAAGTGCATTCCCAAATGTTTCATTCTCAAGGTAAGGCACTCCAAATTCTTCGGCAGTAGCTTTTACTATATGAGCTACCTCAGGATAATGAACGTGGCAGATGGTGGGAAAAAGATGATGTTCCACCTGAAAATTTAATCCGCCAACATACCAGGAAATAAGCTTGCTTTTTCGCGCAAAATTTACGGTGGTATTCATCTGGTGAATGGCCCAGTTATTTTCTATTGTAAAATTTTTATCCGGCAAAGGATGGCTGGTTTCCTCCACGGTATGCGCCAGCTGGAAGATAACGGTTAACACAAGTCCGGCGATAAACTGCATGAGTAAAAAACCTGTAATGAATGGGCCTGCCGGCATTTTTAGTACAAAAAGAGGTAGAATGATGAATACTGAAAAATAAAATATTTTGCTAAGTGTAATTTTGAAAAGAATCTGCCTGTTTTCCGCCCTTGAACTTTTATTGACGCCATCTTTTGTGTAACGGTTAAACTGAATAAAATCCTTTAAGAGCGCCCAGTATAACGTTAGTATTCCATAAAATAAGAATGCATAAACAACCTGAAATTTATGATACCATTTTACCCGGGTATGCGGGGAAAAACGCATGACGAGCTTATCATCAATATCATCATCCACACCTGCTATGTTGGTATACGTATGGTGAAGAATATTATGCTGTAATTTCCAGTTAAAAACTGATCCGCCCAAAAGATTGAGAGAATGCCCGAGCCAGTAATTTACTTTACTGCTCGAAGAATAAGCTCCGTGATTTGCATCGTGCATTACGCTCATGCCAATACCTGCAAGCGCGAGACCGATAAGGGACCATAATAACAAACAAATTCCAAATGCAGGCTGGAAAACAAGGATGGCAACAAAAGGTAAAATGTATGCCGAAAGAAGGATAACGGTCTTTATTACCATTTCGGGATTGCAATGCTTTGAGAGATTCTTTTCTTTAAAATAAGCGTCAACACGTTTACGCAATTCTGAAAAAAAAAGTGCTTTGTTCTGATCTTTGTGAATAAAGCGAATCGGCGTAAATGACATATCTCTTTATATTAGGTTTAAAACATCTGCTCCTGGAACACCAACGCTTTAAGCAATGTGAAGATAATAAAAATCTGTTTTGAAAAATAACATCGCGCCGGTATTTTTTAAAAAGCGTTGTTAATGTATATAAAAGCAAAAAGGCCCCTGGTGAAGGAGCCTTTCGTTTGAGTTATAAATTGAGAGTATAATTATGCTAACTGTACGTTTACTGCATTTAAACCTTTTTTACCTTGCTCAACTTCAAACACTACTCTGTCGTTTTCACGAATTTCTGCTTTAAGACCTGATACATGAACAAAGATATCTTGTCCATTATCTTCTTTAATAAAGCCAAAGCCTTTTTCTTCGTTGAAAAATTTTACTGTTCCGTTTTTCATTTTGTTTTTGTTTTGTGCCCCGGGACCGGGACGGGTTATTGATTTGTTATTTGTTGTTTGTTGTTTTTTATGAGAAAGGATGAGGAGAAACCGCGATATTCTTCTTGATGAGCTTATTTATATCGCGAAGATACGTCATTTCGTCCTGAGCACAAAATGATAATGCAATTCCAGAAGCCCCGGCACGACCCGTTCTGCCAATGCGGTGAACGTAAGTTTCTGCAACTTCCGGCAATTCAAAATTAATTACGTGGGAAAGTTTATCCACATCAATACCTCTTGAAGCAATGTCCGTAGCAACTAAGACACGGATTGAACGGTTTTTAAAACCTTTCAGAGCTCTTTCGCGCGCATTTTGCGATTTATTTCCGTGAATGGCTTCGGCCGTTATTCCGCTGCTGTTTAATTCTTTTGCCACTTTATCAGCGCCTCTCTTCGTGCGCGTAAATACCAGGCAATGTTCTATCGTTCCGTTTTTTAATACGTGCTTTAATAATAATCTTTTGTTCTCTCTTTTTACATAAAAAACTGATTGCTGAACAAGAGTTGCAGTTGATGAAACCGGTGAAACCGCAACACTTACCGGGTTGCGTAAAATGGTATTGGCCAGCTTCATAATATCCGGCGCCGCCGTTGCAGAGAAAAATAGAGTTTGTCTTTTTGAAGGAAGTTTTGCGATTATTTTTTTAATATCGTTGATAAAACCCATATCCAGCATACGATCAGCTTCATCTAACACAAAATGTTCGATGGCGTCAAGCTTTACAAAACCTTGTTGCATAAGATCCAGTAAGCGGCCAGGAGTGGCTACAACAATATCAACGCCTCTTTTCAGAGACATTGTTTGTTTGTTTTGATTTACACCGCCAAAAACGGTAGTGTGTGAAATTCCAAGCTGATTTCCGTAAGCCGTAAAGCTTTCGCTGATCTGCAGGGCAAGTTCGCGCGTTGGCGCTAATATAAGTGCTTTAATGGCGCGCGATGAATTAGTCGCTTTTTTAGCCGTTAGCATTTGTAAAATCGGCAATGCAAAAGCGGCTGTTTTACCAGTACCTGTTTGCGCACAGCCGAAAATATCTTTTCCCTCTAAAACGTGGGGTATAGCTTGTTCCTGGATGGGGGTTGGTTCTGTGTATCCTTTTTTGTCTAGTGCTGAGACCAGAGGTTTGATTAATTTTAATTCAGAAAATGTCATAATTTGTTGCATGCGAATGCACGCTTATTTTGTTTGGTTAATTAATGTTGTGAAAAATGTGAAATGTGTTCGAATTGCAATGAGATGGACTACAAACAGAATAGGGAAATGACAGTCTTCGTTTTATTTATTGTTTTATTAGGCACAAATATACCTGTAATTAAGGTAATTAACAAATTATAAACAATTTTTAGCTTTATCTGCAATCGCATAAACTTAAACATCAATGTGTTAGCGTTTATTAGCATCGCTTTATAGCCGCAGCGTTATTGAAAAACTAACATAAGCCGCTGCTTTTTTTTGCCAGAAGAACTCCCGAATTTTCTTTCATTCTGATTTGCGATCGGTGTACTTCTCCAATAAAAAAGAATTTGATCTTTTGCTTTCTGAATGTTGTTTTCAATCTAACCCAATTTAATTTTTTTAATGTTGTCCTATTTGCCTAACCTTGATTGTCTTTAAACAAACTTATAAAAACATAATTATGAAAGAATTCCTTCTCTTATTTCGCGGCGGTGACGCCGAACGCAAACATTTATCCCCTGAACAGATTGAGGCGCACATGAAGCGCTGGCAGGACTGGATTGGTAGCATCGCACAAAAAAATATTTTAGTTGGCGCGCAACCTCTTATAAATACTGGCAAAGTAATAAGCGGCACTTCAAAAAAACTAACCGACGGACCTTTTATGGAGGGAAAAGAGATTTTAGGAGGCTATGTGCTTTTAAAAGCGGGTACTATTGAAGAAGCTGCCGAAATTGCCAATGGATGTCCTAACCTGGAGGCGGAAAGTGGAACCGTCGAGATCCGTGAAGTCGGCACTATGACTGCAAACTAAATTATTTTTATGTTTTTGTCCCAATTAGGTCAATGACATTGTCTTTATTACAAGTATTAATAATCTAAAACAAAAAAAACATGAACGACACAGCAAATGCCTTAAATTGGTTCGAATTATCGGTTAGCGATATTACAAGAGCAAAAAAATTCTATGAGAATGTATTTTCAATACAAATGCATCAGCAAGAAGCGATGGGTATGCAAATGGCGTTTTTTCCTGCCGGGGAAACTAACGGAAAAGTTTCGGGCGCTATTGTACAGGGCCCAATGCATAAACCAAGTCTTGAAGGAGCGGTAATTTATTTAAATGCCAATCCTGACCTTTCTGCAGCTTTAAGTAAAGTTGAAAAAGCGGGGGGTAAAATTACTATGCCTAAAACTCACATTAGTGCCGAAATCGGGCACATGGCCTTTATTACTGATAGCGAAGGCAACAAAGTAGGACTTCATTCAAACAATTAAACCATAAACATTTTAAACAACATTTTATGACAACCACACAAAAGGCGATGACTACACAAGATGTAGCGAACAGATTGGTAGAATTGATGCGCATGGGCCAGGTTCAACAGGTTCAGGAAGAACTATACGCTGACGATGTTACCAGCACAGAGCCTGCGCACTCACCTATTCCTTCAGCAACAGGTAAAAATGCCGTGATGCAAAAAGGTGCTGCTTTTGCAGCCATGATTGAAACACGCCATGGCGGCTCGTTTTCAGATGCTGTAGTTGGCGGCCGCTATTTTAGCTGCGCCATGACTTTAGATGCAACTTTTAAAGAAAAAGGAAGGATGAATTTAGAAGAGATTTGCGTGTTTGAGGTGAAAGAGGGTAAAATTGTTTCTGATCAATTCTTCTTTTAGTTAAAGTAACTCTTTAAATTTGGCATAAGCTTATGCCGGATTCATTACAAATTGAAAGCACCGTTAATCATTTGTTCCGGCATCAGGCGGGCAAGATGGTAGCGGTGCTTACACGTATTTTTGGGATTCATAATTTAGAATTGGCTGAAGACGTTGTTCAGGAAACCTTAATTGCTGCATTGGAACAATGGAAAATTAAAGGATTGCCCCGGAACCCTGAAGGATGGTTATTCATTGTTGCAAAAAACAAAGCGCTTAACCTTATTAAGAAACAAAGAAGCCAGGTTTTATTTGGCAATGATGAAACTAATCTACTGCTGCGTTCGGGTTATACGGTGGACGCAACCTTTAATAATTTAGCCACCGATACGTTAATAAAAGACGATCAGTTAAGGATGATGTTTGCTTGTTGTCATCCTGGTATTTCGGAAGAAAATCAAATTACTTTAATTCTTAAAACCCTTTGCGGATTTAGCACCCTTGAAATTGCTAAGGCTTTTTTAACTTCGGAAGACACTATTTCCAAACGTTTATACCGCACCAAAGAGTTTTTCAGGGAGAATAAGATTTCCTTTATCATTCCCAATGTTGAGGAAATAAAAATAAGGATCGCAGCAGTGTTAAATGCCGTTTATTTGTTATTTAACGAAGGATATAACTCAACACACTCCGAAGAACTGGTTCGTAAAGACTTAATGGAGGAGGCGGTAATTTTATGCAAATTATTAACCGATAACATTAACACACAACTGCCGGAAGTAAATGCTTTAATGGCTTTGATGTGTTTTCATGCTTCGCGAAATGATAGCAGAATATCCGCGGAGGGCGAAATAATTTTATTAGCGGAGCAGGACCGGAAAAAATGGAATATCGCTTTAATTGAGGAAGGCATTTTATATTTTAATAAAGCTGCTTCGGGTGATGTAATTACATCGTATCATGTGGAGGCGGCCATTGCCTTTGAACATTGTACCTCGCCGCATTTTGCAAGGACAAACTGGACGGCCATTCTCAATCATTATGAATTATTAAGAAAAATCAAGCCCTCTGCCATCAGCGAACTGAACCGCACGGTGGCCGTGCTGCAATTGCATGGTGCTGAAAAAGCATTGAAAGAGCTAAATGACATTAAAGGAAAAAATAAGTTAGCGGCCTATTATCTTTATTACAGCACTTTGGGTGAAATTCATCACCGTTTAGGCAATGCTACTGAAGCAAAAAAACAATTTGAAACCGCATTGAGGCTCACACTATCTGAACCTGAAAAAAGAATGTTATTGAATAAGATTAAAAATTTATAGAAGATTTCAAAAAATTTCGTGCCTTAACTAAAGACCCAGTTTGTTTAAAACCCAAAATGCCCGGAGGTTCCCCTCAAAAGTTTCATTATGTTCTTTTAGCAGCCATAATCATTTGGTGTTCTGATTTTTTTTCAGATTATTTTGTGGAGACCTCTCTACAATTTCCCGCTTTTTTTTCAGGACGGCATGATTTTTTACTATAAACATACTTCCTGAATCACGCGAAACCTTTTCTCTAAAAAAACATTATCTCTTTCAGGCGTAGAATTTATGGAGATTTCTCTACAATAGCCGGCTCTTCAGCGATTGCTTTAATAACTTCTCCTAAAATAAACCACAATGCTAAACCCTTTTTATCCCTATTTTTGAAACGGTTTTTACCAGGCCATTTGCTTTTTAAGGATAATTTTTATAATCGATTTCATGTCTAACAGATGAACACCTTTAAAGTTATAGATACAGAAGTTAAGGGCGAAGTCGTTATTAATCTCAATACCCAGTATAATAATTTAAAGGCTGATCAGGTAACTGTGACGGAAAATGTGACGGCAAGGATTTACGGTACCATAGAGGGCAATGTTATTTTAAAAAAAGGATCCCGACTCCACCTTCACGGCGTCATCCGCGGAAAAGCGATCAATGAAGGCGGAGAAGTGTATCTGTATAAATAAGCAAACACATTACGGGTATCTTTTCGAATCTTTTTATGGCCAGGTCATGTTGTCGGCAAAATCACATTAAAAACTGCGCCTTGAGTACCGGGAATGATATAAATATCGCCATGATGATTTTGAGTAATCTTTTTACAAATCGCAAGTCCAATGCCTGTTCCGGAATATTCTGATTTGGAATGCAACCTTTGAAACATTACAAAAATCCGCTCTACATACTTCTCATCAATGCCAATCCCGTTATCCTTAAATTCAATTTTGTAATAGACCTTGTTTGGGCTCAATGCCGAATTCTTTTCTATTTCTTCTATTGGCAAAAGAGATGAACTTATTGTGATAACCGGCTTGAGATCTTTTTCAACATATTTTAAAGAATTGGATAGAAGGTTGCTGAACAATTGCGTCATCTGACCTGGAATTGCATTAATAACGGGCAAAGCCGAGCATTGAACAGATGCATGCTTCTCCTCAATTATTAAATCGAAATCATTTTTAATGTTTTCAACGATTTTATTTAAGTCAACTTTTTCAAAAACCTTTTCTGTTTTCGAAAGTTCCGAAAAACTTAATAAATCGCTTATCAGGACTGCCATTCTGGAAGCGGAATATTTTATTTTTTCGAGATATGTTTTTGACTTTTCCATATCCCCCAAATTCTGATCAAGCATCTGTACGAAAGTTGATATTTTCCGCACGGGCTCCTGCAAATCATGAGAGGCAACAAAGGCAAACTGCGATAAATTAGTATTTGATTTCTGAAGGTTGCTATTAGCCTGTTTTAAATGTTCATCCTTAATGAGAAGGGCTTGTCGCTCGGATTCGAGGTCGGATTGTAGTGCCACCAGGGCCAGCTGCGTTCTAACACGGGCAATTAATTCCTTACTCGAAAAAGGCTTTATCAGGTAATCATCAGCCTCCGCTTCAAGACCCTCAATGGTAGCTTCTTTGCCCGCTCTGGCAGAAAGGAAAATGACTGGAAGGCGCGAATCTTTTTTCTGTTCTCTCAATTTTTTTAGTAACTCGAAGCCATTCATTACAGGCATCATGATATCACTGATGATTAGGTCTGCCTGGCCGGTTTTCACAATTTGCAGGGCTTCCCGTCCATTTGAAGCGGCCAGTACATTATAGTTTTTGTCAAGCACCCGTGTAAGATATTCCCGCATATCAGCATTATCATCTACCACTAATATTGTTGAGTTAGTGCGGCTATGGTCAGTATCATTGGTTATATCGGGAATCCAACGGGAAGCTTCTTCAATAAAGCCATGGGTTTTTGAATGCGTAGTGATGGTTACCGCTTTGGTTTTTATTTTATCAGGCGGTAAATGTGCATGTCCTTTTGGAATCGTGATACGAAAACTAGTGCCCTTGCCTTCGGTACTTTCTACTTTTATTTTTCCGGAATGTATTTTTACCATGTCCTGAACGATCGCAAGGCCAATGCCGGAGCCTTCAAAGGTTCTCGACTTTGCGCCTTCAACACGATGAAACCTGTTAAAGATTTTTGGAAGCTCCTTTTTTGAAATGCCTATTCCGGAATCCTCCACAATCAACTCTACTTCATTTGGAAACTCTTTCAGTAAAACTTTCACGCCTCCTTCAAAAGTAAATTTCATTGCGTTTGAAAGAAGGTTTAAAACAATCTTTTCCCACATGTCACGATCAACAAAAATGGGTTCTGAAAGTGTGTCAATTTCAACTTCTAAATTAAGATTGCCTTTTTCCATTACTGCACGAAATTGGCTTGCCAACCCTTCTGTATATTCGGCTAAATCTACGGGTTCGAAGGAGGCCTCAGATCGGCCGGCTTCCATTTTTGAGAAGTCCAGCAGAGAATTTACCAATTTTAAAAGACGAAGCGCATTTCTATAAATCGATTCAAATGTTTCGCGGTCAATATGAATATCCTGATCTCTATTCTGTCCCATTGCATCTTCAAGAGGAGCAAGAAGCAAGGTGAGAGGGGTGCGAAATTCATGACTAACGTTACTAAAAAAAGCTGTTTTCATTTGATCAAGCTCAGCAAGAGCTTTTGCGCGTTCCCGGGCCTCTTCCTGAGTTTTGGCACTGGCTGCAACCGCGGAGATTTGACCCTCCAAAAGATCTAAAAAACTCCGGTACGGATCTTCAAATGGTAGGTGAGGGCTTAAGCCTACAAACAGGAAACCAGATACAGTTGTTTTTGAGATCTTAATTGGTAAAACGCAGGTTAATTTTACCGGATCCTGATCAGTCTCGATTGGAGTATGTTTAAACCCTTCAGGAATCTGATCAATAAATTCAGCAGTGCCATTATCAAAAACGCGTTGCAATACCGGGATGTCTGACAAGTTAAAAGATCCCGAGGGAGTCTCCATGCAAATGGAATCAAAAACTTCAACAGTGTTTCCATCAGGCGACACAATCAGTAAAACCGCAAAGGGAATATCCCGCGATTGCTCTTTTATTACTGCGAGACTTTCAGCGTAAACTTCTTTAACCGTAGATTTTGTTCCGGCACGGTTGCCAATTTCCCTTAAAGATTTCAGTCTTCTGTCGCCGATTACTTTTTCTGTGGTTTCAATAGCTGTGCATAAAATCCCTCCGAAACCGCCTCTTTCGTCGATAATTCTGGCAAAAGAAAAAGTAAAGTAAGATTCTTCAGGATAACCTTTTCGATGAAGAAAATAGATCTGATCCTCTGCCCAACTTCCGTTTCCTGTTTCAATTACCCCTTTTAACATTCCGTAAAGCGACTCCCAGGCCTCGGGCCATATTTCCTGAAGAGGTTTTCCTAAAGCCCAAATCTGTTTATCACCCAATACAGTTCCGTAGCCGTCGTTGAAAAAAGCAATAAAATCTGAACCCCATAACATTAAAGCGGGGAAACGTGAACCCATGGCAGTGGTGAGGATTGTAATAAAACTTTGCGACCAATTTTCAATTGGACCCATGAGATGTTTAGACCAGTCCTTTTTATAAATGCGTTTCGCATTTTCATCCGAACCTGTTAATAATACTTCCGGCCAACTGTTTTTAATTTCTTTCATATAATACTAGCTATGTGATTTAAGAAGGGCAAACAAGTAGTGTTTATTTAAATCTATCAAAGTTAGAAGTGTATTTTTTACTTCCGTTTACTTTTCGCTGAAAGCGACATTTAATAGATGGTAAAATAAGAATGAATGTAATTGCAGAAACAAAGCCCGCAAAAGCTAATCTGAAAGGCCTTTGTGATAGCCTAATAAAGGAGACGGCATGCTAAAAATTTCCAGATGCTTTCTATTATTCCTTATTTCTGCGGGAAGGTCTCACTCAAGTTTTTCAGGTATATTGGTGTGAAAAAAAAGTTAGGGTTTGACAAAACATTTTTTTATTCATTTTTTACGCCGGTATTATTTCTAACCAGTGAAAATCGAATGGTTTCACTCAATTGCCCGTTAGAGACGGATCTATGGTCTTGCTTTTTTTGAGCTAAAACATTTTCCATTAAGGTTTTTCCGGATTTATACGGCCTTATAAAGGGGTTAAAACATTTAGCCGATTTATAAATTCGCACGGCTGCCCCTTACTCTGTAATTAGGAAATGAGCTTCTGAGCTGATTGGAATGCTTAATACTTTAGAGATTAAACAGTTTTTTTCTGCATCTTTTGTGATAGCGGTGAATTCATCTTCATTAATCCCTTTAATAGAACCGGTAATTGATAAATGAATACCGGTGATTGACAAACCCTCCATCGAAACTGAGGCTTCAGTATCTAAAGCCGCCGGATTAAGCCCTTTTTGAGTTAAAATGGCTCCTACAGCCATTGTGAAACAACCGGCATGAGCCGCCGCTAAGAGTTCTTCAGGATTAGTTCCCGTTATCCCTTCTTCAAAACGGGTTTTAAAACTATAGTTTGTTTTATTTAAAATCCCGCTTGGTGTTGTTAATTCGCCCTTTCCATCTTTTAAAGTTCCCGACCAATGAGCTTTTGCTGTTCGTTTCATATTCTTAAATTTAAAATGTTTTTTATTTAGTGTTTCATCATTTTTTCATCAATAGATATTCCCAAGCCCTGGGCAATAGCCATTCCTAATCCTATGTCGGCTCTGAAGAAGTGGCATAACTGCCTGTTAATTATATCGTTTTTCTTTTCGCCCGCAATACCGCTCATTGCACCAATAATATTTGATACGGTGTTCTTTCGGTCCTCATCAGACATCGTTTTTCTGAACAAAATACCCGGCTGCGTATAATGGTCATTATCCCCTTTACCATTTCTATCATACCAGTCAGCAATATTATTTTCTAATTGCATGGCAGGTTGCTTGTAAGATTCATCTACAACAATAGTATCAAAGCTGTTAGGGAAATAATTAGGACTGTCTTCTCCGTTCCCGTCAACACGCATCAATCCATCGCGCTCGTAATTATTTGTCATGTACGGACATTTATTTACCGGAATTTGCTCAAAATTTGTGCCTAAACGGTAGCGGTGCGCATCAGGGTATGAAAGCAGCCTGCCTTGTAACATTTTATCTGGCGAATAGCTAATTCCGTCAACAACATGGGCGGGAGCAAATGCGGCTTGTTCAACTTCAGCAAAATAATTTTTAGGAACCTGATTTAATTCCATCGTACCTGCTTCTATTAGAGGGAAATCCGCATGTGGCCATACTTTTGATAAATCGAACGGATTGAAAGGAAACGTCTGGGCCTGTTCATTTGTCATCACCTGAATTTTTAAATCCCATTTTGGGAATTCTTTTTTCTCTATCGCTTCAACAAGATCGCGCTGTGCATGATCCGGGTCAATGCCTTTCATTTCATTGGCTTCCTGGGCGGTAAAATTTTTAATGCCCTGCTTTGTGATGAAATGAAACTTCACCCACACTTTTTCATTTTCAGCGTTGATCATCGAAAACGTGTGACTTCCAAATCCATGCAGGTGGCGGTATGAATAAGGAGTTCCCCTATCGCTCATTAAAATTAAAACCTGATGTAGACTCTCCGGATTAAGGCTCCAGAAATCCCACATCATTGTTGGGCTTTTTAAATTTGTTTTTGGGTCCCGCTTTTGGGTGTGAATAAAATCGCTGAATTTTTTTGGATCTTTTATAAAAAATACCGGGGTATTGTTTCCAACTAAATCCCAGTTTCCGTCTTCAGTATAAAACTTTACTGCAAAGCCACGGGGATCTCTTTCTGTATCGGCGCTTCCTTTTTCACCGCCAACTGTAGAGAAGCGGATAAATAATTTACACGAATTGCCAATTTTACCAAACAACTTGGCTTTTGTATATTGAGTGATATCGCTTGTAACGGTGAATGTGCCATAAGCGCCGGCTCCTTTAGCATGCACTACTCTTTCGGGAATGCGCTCACGGTTAAAGTGAGCCATTTTTTCATGGAGTATGAAATCCTGTAATAGTAAGGGCCCGCGCTGGCCAGCACTCATTGTGTTTTCATTTTCGGTGTAAGGAATACCCGATGCTGTGGTTAATTTTTTCTTTTCCAAGTTGAAATTTTTAAGTTTATTTATTTAAATAAGAAGTGTACATCCATATCAGTTTTTCCTGCTCTCTGATATAATCGCTCATTAGGGCGCTGGTTCCTTCGTCCTCAGCATCCCCTGAAATTTTTAATATCATTCTTTGTTTTACGATTACTTTTTGTAACGAATCCACGATCAATCCGACACCTTGTGTTCCTTTTGAAATACTTTTAGCCTCTTGAATATCGCTCAGCTTTAAATAATCCGAATAGCTGTGAAGCGGCGTTCCTCCCAAAGTCAGAATTCGCTCTGCAATTTCATCTATTTTTAAAACAAGGTTATTGTATA
>JACDDR010000002.1:0-56979 GCA_013816895.1 Bacteroidota bacterium | reverse complement strand
TAGTTCTTCAAACTTTAAATGAAGTTCAAAAAATTTTTCTCCCTTAATATTCCAGTGAAGCCCCCGGGTATTCATATAAAATAACTGATAATCGGCCAAAAGCGCGTTTAAACTTATAATCAGCCGCTTGGATTTTCGCTCATCTAAACCGATAGGATATTGATTTTTCATTGATTTTAAATTTTACAGAACAAATATCCGGCATATAATGGTATCTATCAAACTGATATTTTCTATATTTGTATAGATAATATCTATTGAATGACGATACAACAATTTGAATACATAATTGCTTTAGACGAATGCAGGCATTTTGTAAAAGCGGCGCAAAAGTGTTTCATTACACAGCCAACGTTAAGCATGATGATCAACAAACTCGAAGAAGAATTGGGACTAAAAATTTTCGACAGGACAAAACATCCCGTTGCGCCAACAAAAGAAGGTGAGGAGTTAATTAAACTTGCGAAAGCAGTTATTTTAAAAACACGGTATATAAAAGAATATGTGGCAGCTTTAAAAGGCGAATTAACCGGAGATATCCGCATTGGAATTATCCCGACACTTGCACCTTATCTGGTTCCTTTGTTTATAAAGGAATTTGTGAGAAACTGCCCCGGGTTGAACGCGTCAATAAAGGAATTAGCGACTCCGCAAATAATAACGGGTATTAACAATGGAGACATTGATATTGGCATTTTAGCAACTCCGGTTAACGAAGCAAGCTTAACCGAGCATCCTTTATTTTATGAAGAGTTTTATGCCTATGCTTCTTTAGACGAGAAGTTACCCAAAAAGAAATATTTGCTGCCAAAGGAGATTAATATTGCTCATTTATGGTTGTTAGAAGAAGGTCACTGTTTCCGTAATCAGGTTTATAACCTATGCCAGTTAAAAAAAGAGCATCAATCTACATTAAACTATGAGGCAGGAAGTATTGAAACATTGATAAACTTAGTGGATCATAGCAAAGGAATTACGTTGATCCCTAAGCTGGCTGAAATGAATCTGAAGCCTTCACAAAAAAAATTCGTTCGGGAGTTTGCCAATCCAAAACCTGTGCGGGAAATCAGCCTTGTAGTAAAAAATAATTTTATCCGGATAAAGATTATTGAGCAATTAAAGGATGTTATTATAAAGTGTTTGCCTTCTGAAATGATCAATTCAAAAAATAAAAAGATAACCTCAATAGACTCGTAGAGCTGGAAAATAGACGCGCGAATGTAATCCTAAAACTGAATTTATGTGCGAAACAAGTTATGGAATTGCCTCGCTATTAATAAAATTCCACGGTTTAATTAACTATGATCTTTTTATAATAACGATTTTTGATATCGGTTAAAATTTCAATGATATAAGCGCCCGGCAACACGTCCTCTATCATCATTTCCGTTTCACTTTTTTTGATTTCTGTAAAATTGACGGATTGTCCCAATACATTTATCAAATTTATTTTAATGTTTGAAACAGGTTTCGAAAATTCAACAATAAAAGAGCCGTAAGAAGGATTCGGGTAAATTTTAACTGTAGAGTTTAAGTTATTTTCTTCCGTTTCCTTAATACCTACCGCGCCAAAATAGAAAGGAGCAGAGGTGGAAGAGCAGCCCGTAGCAGAATCAGTCACAACCACGGTGTAATATCCGTTTTGCGTTATTGTATCGCTTGGTAATGTTGCCCCTGAAATAATTACACTGTCCAAGAACCATTGATTCCCGAAAGAGGAACTGGAAGTAACAATACCGTTACTTTGTGTAATTACAGGAATGGGAGGTAGTGGATTTACGGTAACAGTTGCTGAATTTGCTGAAGAACCTGAGCATGCATTGGAGGCTGTAACGCTAACATTGTATACTCCCGAATTTGTAACGGAAATAGTTTGGGTTGTGGCGCCGGTATTCCATAAATAGGAGCTGAAGCCAAAACTGGCGTCAAGCATAACGCTGCCTCCGGCACAAAAAGTTTGAGGGCCGCTTGCAAAAATTGTTGGATTTAAACTTGAATTAATACTGATGTTTAAGGTTACGGTTTTGGAACAGTTGGTTGAAGGATTGGTTTCTTTAAGGGTTAAAAGCGCGCCCGCGAATGTGCCCCAGTTAACTGAAACCGAATTTGTGTTTTGGCCGCTTGAAATGGTTCCTCCGTTTATAGTCCACAAAAAAACATTCGCAGTGTTAGGCGAAGAATAGATTACTCCGGTTGCATTTGAGCAAACCGCGTTTTGCCCTGATATAACCGGCGAGGGAATTGGGTTTACTGTTACGGCAACAGCCGCGCAGGTGGGCGACCAACAGCCCGCTGTAGTTCTGGCTCTTAATCTATAGGTGCCTGAGGTTACCGCGCTGTAAGTGGCGGAAGAACTCGCAGTATTGGTGCCGCATAGCGTTTGCCAGAAGTATGTAGTTCCCGAAGGAGGCGTGGATCTTGTTAATATTTTTGGTCCGCACGAGTTGGTACTAACGGTTGGCAGAGATGGGTTTGCCGGAATCTGGTTAATTGTAACAGATAAGGAACTGCAGGCAGAAGACCAGGATCCCGAAGAATTTCGTGCCCTGAGGTAATAATTGCCGGATGAGGGGACTACATACGAGAGAGCAGAGTTGGCTGTGCTTGTGCCGCAGGCGGTTCCCTGCCAGTAATAAGTTACGCCCGAAGGTGGAGTTCCACGTGTGAGTGTTTTATTTCCGCACACAACGGTTGAACTAAGAACAGGAGGAGGAGGGACGCTCACCGGTGAGCAAATAGAATAGCCAACGGTAGAAATATAATAATGATTTACAATCCAGGAATAGGTTTGTGAGTTTTGTGCCCATCGCTGGGATCCCCATTGGCACATACCTCTACCGTGACCAGCAGGGGAGTATCCGCAACAAATGTTATCGGAATAACAGGCATAAGCGCCGCTGCCCCCTGCCGAGCAATTCACGCAATTAAGTGACGTGCCTCCTTTATTATTTTCAGCAGAATATTCCGAGCGGACAGGATTAATACCGTTGGCAGTTAAAATTGAATTGGCGGTTACCTGTGCGGCATTTTGAGTAGAGGCATACACCGTTGAACCCCACACCTGGTTACAAGTAGTAGAAGCAATATCGAAGTTTGCATTTACAGGATTATTCACATACCATCCGGCATAACTTCGGTAAGGCAGGGAACCCGCCTGCAATGATGCCGCCATCCAACCGGCAATCCATTCGTCATCCAACCCGCTTTCGGAATAATATTGCAGGCTCATAACAGTAACGCCCGAACAGTTAACACATGAACAACCGGTTCCTACGCGTATACTTGAAGGAACCGCGCATCCTGCTGAAGATGCAGCTTCCCTTTTCCCTTCTTCGGGAGGATTGTTTTCCTTATAGAGTTGGTCATCGTTCGCTGTGCCGTCCAACGTTCGCTGAAAATATTTCTGCGTTTCCGTTCCTTTACCTTTCTTTAATGTAATCTTCATGGTTGCTTTTGTGGAAAAAAGAAAAACATCTTCCAGAACAAAAGAAGAATAATCTGGCAGCGAGAATCGAAACGTTTTACGTACGGCTTTGTCGTCGGGCGATTGCATATTGGAATATTCGGCAGAAGTAACCGAGAAAAATCCTTTCTCATCCGTTGCCCCAACCTTTTTTTCATCCATAAACACTTTCACTCCACGCATCGGTTTACCGGAGGAATAATCCACTACATAGCCTTCCATCATGGCATAGGTGTATGAAAAGTCATCTGCCGGTTTTTGTATTTGCGCATCAAGCAGTACTTCAACATCAACCGTTTTACCAGTCGCAATTACAAAATGGGTTTGAAGCGGAAGAAAGGCATCGGCTTCCACTGACACATCGTACTTCCCTTCTCTGCCTGTAAAAACAAAGTGGCCGCCTTCATCCGTTTGCAAAGAAAAAGTTTGTCCTTCGCCTTTTACTTGGAGCGATGATTTTATTCCATAGCCATTTTCGGAACTGCGAACAAAAAACGATAGAGTTCCGGTATTGCTTTGTGCAATTGTAAGGGCGGGAAATAAGACAACGAATAGAAAATGGAAAATATTTTTTTTCATAAAGGTTAAATTATTGTTTAATTAATTTGATGTTAGAAATGCGATATTCTTCGCCGAACCGCAGAAAATAAATTCCGTCAGGTTGATTGGAGATGTCAATGCTCCATGTTCCGGACTCATGAATGAAAGTTTGAGGAATTATTTTTTGTCCCAGTATATCTGTAACTTCTATACCAATAGCCATCAGTGACAAAGCATTAAACTTTGAATTTTTAACTGTAAACTTTCCTGAAGTTGGATTAGGATAAACTTCAACAGATGTGGCTTCCGTCGCTTCACTAATTCCGGTGGTAGAAAGACAGTTCCAGTTTGCGGTCCAGCCGCTGTTGTTCGTAAACGGATCCGATTTAAAGTGTAGTGTCATGGTTCCGCTGTTTGCAGTAACAACACCCGGGCTAACGGTGCCCGTATATCCACCAATTAATGGAGCCATTGTATTGGCACCATTATAAATAAATAGTGAGTCATAATTAAGTTCCGTATCAAAACTATTGAAATTCATTGTAACTGAAACAGCATTTGCAGGCTTAATTACTGTAATGTAATCCTCGTTGCTTGTGTATGAATTTGATGATCCTCCCGTATCATTAAATGGCCCGGAACATGCGGTTTTAGTATAAACGCAGGATGGTGTAGTAAAACTGCTGCCATAAGTATTTGCTGTTCCGTTCCAAATTCTCCAATAATAGGTGGTGTTGGGCTGAAGCTGCAAGAAATTGGAAGCATTGGTGCAGGGGCTTCCGCTGAGACAAAATCCTCCAGGACAGATTACAGAGGTTAGATTGGAAACATCTTTACTCCAGTAATATGAGAAGTTGGAGACAACTGAAACATCCATATACCAGGGAGCTCCACTGTTAGTCCATGATAATGTTTTTCCGATATTGGGGCATGTTTGAGAGAGTACTTGCAAGTTAGTTGGCGCAGCCGGACTGCAAGCGGCATTAAAATAAGAAAACCAGGAGGCCCATGGTAAAGGGCCCGGGCAACTTGTTGTAGTGCCCGGCATATCGTTATGGCCACAAATTCCAGGACTTACATTTTGAGTAGTTGGAAACCCATATATACCTTTAAAATAACAAGCCATTGTGGCGGATGCATTTTGCAATGGAGTGCTGTTCCACATTGCCGGATTTGCCGCAGTAGCTTCATGTTCAACACCTATTGAACGCCCATTATTAGCAGGAAATCCGCCTGCCCCGCAATGCCAGGCTGTATTTGCTATGGCAACAACCTGAGTTATTTCCCCGTCAGAATTTCTAATTACAAAATGAGCACTTGCACCGGCGGAACAATTTTGAAACCAACTGACAGCGCCTGCATAAGTGCCTGAACCAATCCAATGGTTTACCCAGGTATCAATGGCATAAGATCTGCCGCTTGTGTAATTACACGATGTAAAAGCCGCAAGTGCAGGTGCGTAATCTGCAGTTAGTGCTGCCTTTTGGCTATCAGCCTCATTTGCTTTTTTTTTGTGGGCATCCGGAGTGCCTGGAATTACTTTTTTTAAATCTATAATTCCCATTGGAGGAATAATAATTTGTTCGCTCCAAACGGTTGTTGCCTTAACTCCTTTTTTTAATGTTTCATAGTAAGTAGAGGCTTGCATATCCCTTAACTCAGAATTTATCAGACCACTGAATTGGGATAGTGCGGGAAACCAGTCTTCCGGTTTTTTAAATGTTTTCATTTTCTTTCCTGCGTATTTTGCAATCAGAGCGGCGGCTCCCCGGATATTCTGATACGCGTCATCTTTTAAAACCTGTTGAGAAACCCCTGTAAGCAAGGCGGCTTCTCCGAGGGTGTTGCAATAATTATTTTTTACCAAATGCATAATGCCCCATCCCTGATCTATGGAAGGGCCTATTTGCGCCCAGTTGTTTTCAACCTGACCTATTACCATCAACAAAGAAACAGGAACGCCAAACTCTTTTGAGGCCTGATTAAAATATTTTTGCAGGGTAAATACACTTGGATTAGGACGCATAAAATAGTTCTTTACAATAGACACACCGTGGTGTGCGTCTGACTGGGTGTTTTCAGAAGCGCCTCCATCTTTTCCCAGGGTAGCATTTAAGTAATCCGACAAGTCTCGTTGCAAAAAAGTATCGCCATTGATAACAGTAGTGGAAATTGGCTTATCAAGCAATTGTTCAATGGTTTTACTATTATCTTTAGAAATAACATTTTGAGATGAGACGTTCACTATACAAATGAAAATCAATAAAAGAAGGAGTGTTTTTTTCATGCTATTTAGTTTAATAGGTTTGTTAGATTTTATTTTTCCATCCCATCGAAACATCAGTACTTTTAGGAATTACGATTTGTTGGATTGTTATTAAACTAAACGAATAAAAACCAACCTGCATTCCTAACGAAAATACATAAAATTATGATAACCAGCAAGGAAACCGTTCGGTTAAGTCGATTAGCATTTTGTGGCCGGGTAAACGAGATGTGATTTATTGACCGTAAATCCTCAATGCAAATCTGCAATACACCGGAGATACCAATACCTAAGAATTGATTTGAATTACTCTTTTATTAAAATGGAAACTGGATTAACTCCGTTGACCAGAGAGGAAGCCCTCTGGCCATAACAAAATACGTTTCCTTACAGAAGCTATTTTTATTCGCAAGCCTGCTCGCTTGGAAAGCGGAGCGTTCAGACTTCGCCATGCCTGCATTTTGTTTTGGTGGCAGTCCCTTCCCGACTAAATATGATCGAGATCCTTGAAGGGACAAAAGATCTGGCTCGGATTTCGGACCTGAAAGGCCATCTGTTAAAAGAGGCTCAAATTTCTTTGTTGAGGCGAAAGCACGAAAGTTAAATTATTTGAGAGCCTCATAAATAATCATCCGTGAAACCCCTTTACCGTCCTCTTCCTGTTCGGGGGCATAAACCTTATGTGTCTTAATATCTACCGCGAGTGAATGAACCTTTTTCTGAACAGGAAAATCTTCCAATTTGGTAAAATGACTGGCATCATTTTCCTGAATAACCGAGATCGCACCCTCATAACATGCCACATAAATTCTTTTCAAGCCCGGATCATATTTGACAACATCGCAGCCCGCAGCTATTTTTAAGTAAGAAACGGGTTTAAATGTTTCGAGATTTAGTACGGTTAGTAAATCATTTCCCTCGCAAGCCAAAAAGGCAAGTCTGTTCGGAACATCAAGTGCCATCCCGTGATTCCCCTTACAGTCTCCAACAGGATATTTACCAATTATGCTGTCATTCTTTGGATCAATAACTACAAAAATATTCTTGTCCTGTAAATTCAGGTAAATTTTTTTAGAGATAGAATCATATTGAGGCATTCCGGTTTCGCTGTCGAATTCAATTTTCTTTATTACTTCATCTTTATTTACATCGATCACAAAAAGCGTTTTACCGCGTTCATCAGAAACGTAAAGTTTTTTAAAATGCGAAGCGTAGACGTTTCCATCAGGTTTCGATATAACGGGAATCTTTTTAATTACCTCCATTTTATTCATGTCGATTACCCCAACAGTATGGTCTCCCCAATTTGAGGTGTAAACTTTATTCAGGTCTTCAACATATTCCACGCCTTCGGCTCCCGGAGTGTTTGTAATCATTTTTACAAGTTTGTCCGTTTTCAAATCAATAACGTATAAGACATCTGCGCCCAGATGAGCTGCGAATAAATAATTATGCTTGTAATCAATAGTTAAATAATCGAACCGTTTTCCTGTTTTACCCGGTAAATCAATACTCCCTGTTTTTTTAAGAGTAGGCGTATCAGTTGAAAAAGAATTACACTTGGGTGTAAATGCCCACATGCAAAATATAGCAAGTGTCGAAAACAGAATTGTAATTTTTAGTCTCATGTTGTTTATTTTGATCGCATTAAAAATACGATAAAAAGGAAAGAAATTTTAATCGTTAGAGCCCTCTCGTACTCCTTTTTTAACTCCGTTGATCCAGAGAGGAAGCCCTCCAGCCATAACAAAATGCCCGCGCCAAAGCGCGGGCATTTTGTTCTTGTGGTACCCCCACCTGGATTCGAACCAGGGACCGCAGGTTTAGAAAACCTGTGCTCTATCCAACTGAGCTATAGGAGCATAAAAGCCTCTCACCCCTGATTAATCAGGCCCCGGAGGCTATTTTCAAGCCTGCAAAGATAAAAAAAAGAATTAGTTAACGCAATTATAATTATTTTAGTGCTCCATCGTTAATATTGCATCTGCAGCTTTCGGTCATCATAGTTAATTATAACGTAAAACACTTTCTTGAACAGTGTCTGTATTCCGTTTATAAAGCACTTAAGAATACAAACGCTGAGGTCTTTGTGGTTGATAATAATTCAGTAGACGGTTCCGTAGCGCTGATCAAAGAAAAATTTCCGCAGGTAAAGTTAATCGTCAACTCCCAGAACACCGGTTTTTCTGTGGCCAACAATCAGGCTATTAAAATTTCGTCAGGCAAATACGTGCTCTTGCTTAATCCCGATACCGTGGTGCAGGAAGACACCTTTGAAAAAACAATTGCTTTTATGGATTCGCATCCGGATGCCGGCGGACTGGGTATCAAAATGCTGGACGGACTAGGAAATTTTTTACCTGAAAGCAAACGCGGTCTCCCCACGCCGGCCGTTGCTTTTTACAAGATTTTCGGACTTGCAAAATTATTCCCCGGTTCAAAAAAATTCGGGCAATATCATTTAACGTATCTCGATAAAGATAGGACTCACCAGGTGGATATTCTGAGCGGGGCTTTCATGCTTATGAGAAGGGAAACGCTGGATAAAGTGGGCCTGCTTGATGAAACTTTTTTTATGTATGGCGAGGATATTGATTTGAGTTACCGCATCACCCAGGGAGGTTATAAGAATTATTATTTCGCTCAAAGCAGCATTATTCATTACAAAGGCGAGAGTACAAAAAAAAGCAGCGTTAATTACGTACTCGTGTTTTATAAGGCCATGGCCATCTTCGCGAAAAAACATTTTAGCAAAAGTCACGCGCGAACCTTTCATTTTTTAATTTATTTTGCAATTTACGTGCGGGCTGCGGCTGCCATTGCGGGCCGTTTTTTAAAACAGTTGTTCTTCCCCGCCATTGATTTCATGCTTATACTTGTAGGACTTTATTTCTGCAAGAATCTGTACGAAATTTATTTTAAACTCTATCCTAATTTTTATTCCAAAGAAATTCTTAAGCTTTTTTTCCCTCTCTATACTCTCATCTGGATGTTTTTTACTTACCTGAGCGGAGGATATGACGTGCCTTTGAAACTCTTTAAAGTGATACGCGGCGTTATGGCCGGGTCAGCATTTATTCTTATTCTTTATTCGTTATTGCCTGAGTATTATCGTTTCTCGCGCGCCCTCATCCTTATAGGCTCCATGTATACGCTCACTACCTACCTGGCCACGAGGTTGATTTACCACGCGTTTAAAATTAAAAAGTTTAAGCTCGGCGGCATTAAAAATAATGCCCGCATTGCCATCATAGGAAGTGAGCAGGAATTCATGCGCGTAAACGCTATTCTTAAACAAACAAAAATAAACGCCGAGTTTACCGGGTTTGTCAGCAGCGAAGAGAATGGCGTAAAAAATGAATTTTACATCGGCAATTTCAGGCAGATAAACGAGATCATTGATGTACATCATGTGCAGGAAATTATTTTTTGCGCAAGAGATATTTCTTCGCAGGAAATAATAGATAAGATGGTAACATTGGTAACAAAGGGGGTTGAATTTAAAATTGCACCGCCTGAAAGCCTTTCCATCATTGGCAGCAGCAGTATTGATACAGCCGGAGACTTGTATGTTATTGATATTAATAACGTAGGAAGACCCGAAAATAAAAGAAAGAAACGCCTGGTCGATCTTGTTGTTAGTAGTTTCCTGCTCCTGTTCTGGTGGATTGCCCTGTGGTTTCAGGAGGAAAAACTGAATTTCCTGGTCAATTGTTTTAAAGTTCTGTTTGGAGTGAATTCCTGGGTTGGTTATGGAAAAAGCTTGCGTAAAGATCTGCCTTCCATCCGCCCTTCTGTACTCACCCCGGCAGACGATCTGAAGAACGCTACGGATGAGCGAATCAACAAGTCGCTGTTGAATTATTCAAAAGATTATAAGGTAGAGAATGACTTAAAGATCATCTTTCATCAATTCCGAAAATTGGGCAGATAAGTGCATTTGTTAAAGTTTGTTTAGTGCTTTGGTCGTCCGGTAATTTATAGTCATTTTTATTAAAAGTATTTATCTTATGAAACAATTATTAATTTTACTCTTCGCTGCTTTTTGCTTCACAGGGTACACCGCACAAACAGCTGATCCCGTGAAATGGCATGCCACGTATAAATCTGTTTCAAAAACCGAAGGAGAAATTATTATTTCGGCTACTATTGACAAAGGATGGCATACCTATTCACAAAGGGAAACTGATGCCGGCCCAATTCCTACGTCTTTTAAATTCACTCCCTCAAAACTTTATTCTTTGGTTGGAAAAACCACGGAGAGCAATGCCCACGAAGAATACGTGAAAGCCTTCGAAGCTAAAATTTTTGTGTTTCATGATAAGGCAGAATTCATTCAAAAAGTTAAGTTAACGGGTAAGGCCTCCTTAATCACTTTTAAAGTGGAATACATGTGTTGTAACGACATGATGTGCCTGCCTCCTAAAATACTTGAACTCAGCGTTAAAACGCAATAGAAAAATAATAGTATTTTTACTCTTTAAAACGTTTTAACCTTAAGTGCTATGAAATACCCGGGTTCCAAAAACAGTCGCAATAAAATAACATGGGTATTTCATATAACTTTTAAAAATCAAATTATTTATATATGAAAAAGTTCCTCCTGCTTTTTGTATTATTTGTTTCTGTAATAACTGCGCAGGAAACTCACATGAAATGGACCATCGAGTCCAAAAAAGTATCTGATTGTGAATATGATCTGATCTTCTCGGTTAAAATGGAAAAGGACTGGCACATCTACTCTCTGATTAAAAGCGATGGACCAAATCCAACAGCGTTCTATTTTGATAAAAGTCCCGACATCCAGTTCGTAGGGAAAGTGAAGGAGAGTAAGACTCATAAAATTTATGATCTTACGTTTGAAGATACGGTGCGGATGCATGAAAACACAGCCACTTTTACCCAAAGAATAAAGCTTTTGAAAGAAGGTGCTTTAAAAGTTACCGGAAAATATGAGGCTCAAATTTGCCACGATGTTGAAGGTTGTATTTTTCCACCCGCACAGAAATTTAAAGTTGATCTTACAGGAACCGGGGCCTGTGTCCTGGCCAAAAATAGTAACACTACATCGCCGCTAGATACCGTTGTCACTGCCCTTACTCCAATTCACGATTCTTCTTCTTCTCACAGCAACTCCACTGTAGTTGCGGCATCTAACTCTGAAAGCAAATCTTCAGATCCCGAAGCTGTTGAAAGCATGAGTTTGTGGGCTATCTTCTTTGCGGGCTTCATTGGTGGTTTTGCCGCTTTATTAACTCCCTGTGTTTTCCCGATGATCCCCATGAATGTCAGCTTTTTTACAAAGCAGTCCAAAACAAAAAAGCAGGGAATAAGAAACGCCCTGATCTATGCTCTTTTTATTATTGTTTTATATGTTGGTCTCGGTTTAGGGGTTACACTCATTTTTGGCGCAGGTGCTTTGCATACCCTGTCAACCAACGCATGGTTCAATATGGCTTTTTTTGCTCTTCTGCTGGTGTTTGCCGCTTCTTTCCTGGGTGCGTTTGAAATTGTGCTGCCAAGTTCGTTTGTAAATAAAATGGATGCGAAGTCCGACAAAGGCGGCATCATAGGTATTTTCTTTATGGCTTTCACGCTGGCTCTCGTTTCTTTTAGTTGTACCGGCCCTATTATCGGAACCTTACTGGTACAGGCAGCAGCGGGCGGTGGAATTGGCGGACCCTTCTGGGGCATGTTTGGTTTTGCACTGGCTCTGGCATTACCGTTCGGATTATTTGCTGCATTCCCTGGATGGTTAAATTCGTTACCAAAATCAGGCGGCTGGTTAAATTCAGTAAAAGTTGTTTTAGGATTTTTAGAACTGGCCCTTGCTTTAAAATTCGCCTCAAACGCAGATCTGGTATGGCAGGCCGGAATATTAACCCGCGAAGTATTTGTCGGACTATGGATAGTGATTTTTGGTTTACAGGGAATTTATCTGATCGGTGGTTTTAAAACATCTCATGATAGTGATCTCAAACACGTTTCAGTAACGCGCTTGTTTTTTGCTATCGTTTCTTTCTTTGTTACTATTTATTTAATACCGGGGCTATGGGGAGCGCCATTAAAGATCTTTAGCGGCATTCTTCCTCCACTTGAATATTCCGAATCGCCGCACGGCTTTGGAAGCTCGGAAAGTTCGCAATCAACTCCTTTTGATCCTGAATTCGCAAAATATATTGAGGTGAATAAAAATGGAATCATTCACTTTAAAAATGATTACGAGCATGCCCTTGCATATGCCAAAAAAGTTGGAAAACCTTTGATGGTGGATTACACGGGTCATGCCTGTGCCAATTGCAGGAAAACCGAAGATAACATCTGGCCGGACCCTGAAGTACTGAAACGATTGAATAACGATGTTGTTCTTGTGTCTTTGTATGTTGATGATAAACGCGCATTGGATCCAAAAGACTTTATGAAAGTTCAATGGTATGGTGAAGAACGAGAGATAACGGATATTGGCGATAAATTTAAATACCAGCAGGAAACAACTTATGGAAAAAGCTCACAGCCCATGTACGTGATCCTTGATCTTAATGAGAAGCCTCTAAACTCGCCCCGAGGCTATAACGCAAGCACTCCCGAGTACATCAAATGGCTTGACGAGGGAATAAGTAAATTCTCCTCCAAAAAATAATTAGCGTATTCTTCCCACTACACCTACCTGGAAAACAAGCGGGCTTGGATATATTGAATACCTGGGGCTGTATGTAAAATTATACATAAGCGAAGTATTAAACACCACGCGTTCACCAACAGGTTGACTGTAGCCAATTCCTGCCATTGCATAATCCACCCAGATTTTCGCGCTGGGATTGTTGTAATTGTAATAATCAGGCTGCAACAGTTTATCGTATTGCCCCTGAAGAAAAAAACTGGGTGTAACGTTATATCTTGCATAAGAATGCCCTCCGTAAATAGACTGAGAATATTTTCCGGCTGAGCCATAATCTCTGCGGGTATAATTATAAATCATTCCTATTCCGATATTGAGATTATCAAGAACCATGTATCCGATAGAAGGAGACACATATATAAAAGTTGGGTTTCCAAAAAGCGCCTGGAAATTTCCGCCCACTGTAATCCTGTCTTCCCAGGCTGGGTGAGATTTGTCCTTCTTTTTAAGGTCGGGAGTTTTAGTGCCGGTATACACACTATCCGTCTGAGAAGAAAGCGGAACGGCGCAGGAAAAAATTAAAATTAATATGCCAATTAATTGCTTCATCTCAGTATATTTGTTACACAAATTTACAAATTTATGTTGGTATTAGTAACTGGCGCGTCAAGAGGGATAGGCTTTGAAATGGTTAAACAACTGGCCAATAACCCCGGTCTTTTTGTGATCGCTGTTTCGCGCAATATAAGGCCTCTCGCAGCACTGGTAAAGGAAGCCAACACCGACAATGTCCTCACGATTAAAGCGGATATTAATAAAGCTGCGGATCTTAAGCACGTGGCAGCTATCATAAAAAAACTTAATTTTAAGATCGATATACTCATTAACAACGCCGGGCATATTGTAAATAAACCCTTTCATAAAATTACGCGCGAAGAGCTCACCGCTGTTTATTCAGCAAATGTTTTTGCCCCCTTTTTTTTGATTCAAACGCTTTTACCTTTGTTTAATACCAAAACGCGATCTCACATCGTAAACATCAGCAGTATTGGCGGCATACAGGGAAGCTCCAAATTTCCCGGACTGAGCGCATACAGCAGCAGTAAAGCTGCCCTTTGCGGTTTGTCGGAATGTTTGGGAGAGGAGTTTAAAACCAAGAACATCGCTGTCAATTGTCTTGCCCTCGGCGCAGTGCAAACAGAAATGCTCACCAAAGCTTTCCCCGGCTACAAAGCTCCTCTCCAGCCACATCAAATGGCAGAATATATTTGTAATTTCGCGCTCACTGCTCACAATTATTTTAATGGAAAAATCATCCCGGTATCATCAACAACCCCCTAATAAAATATTATGAATAAATTATTTTTATTACTCTGTGTATGCCTCACTCTTTCTGTTCATGCCCAAAAAAAATTGAAGCTGGAGTTGAATTTTAAATACTCTAAGCCTAATTGCAACGGAGCCAAGACTACCACTTCTATGGGAGAAAAGTTGCTGGCAAAACAACGTTTGTATGTGTATCAGGATAATAAATGCGTTGACTCCCTTATGACCAACGATAGCGGGAACGTGATCGTTAAATACTACCCTGGAACTTATTTTTTATTTGAACCCTGGAAGCATTTTAAGAAAACGCCCGATAATTCACCGATTAGCGACTTCTTTAAGGATTGCCTCGTTAAAGAATGGGCTAAACCAAATTACAAAGTCATCATTGGCGATGAAGATTTTCAGATGATCTATTATGAAATCTCACTGAGCCGTTGTCCTAACCAGCTGGCCTGCTTAAAAGTGCGGCATCTGCCTTCGCAAATAAAACGAAAATGAGAAAAGGGTGCGCTATAATTTTTTTATTTCTTTTTTCTAAAATTTATTCTCAAACCATTACACAAACCATTAAAGGAGTGGTTGTGGATAAACAAAGCCAGGTTCCTTTGCCTGGGGTTATCATTCAGGTAATGAATTCAGATCCCTTACTTGGCGCTGCAACGGATGAAAACGGTGAATTTAAGATTACCAACGTGCCAATTGGTCGTTGGCAACTGAAAGTCAAGGCCATCAGTTACAAGGAAAAATACATTACGATCATTTTAAATGCAGGCAAAGAATCTGTTCAAACCATTGAACTGGAAGAGAACGTGGTGCAGGGAGAAGAAGTGGTAGTGGTTGCTGAGCAGGACAAAACAAAAAATAATAACAAGATGAGCACGGTGAGTTCCCGGGTATTCAGCGCTGAGGAAGCCGCACGCTACGCGGGGAGCCGCAACGATCCTGCCCGTATGGCCGCTAATTTTGCCGGGGTAAGCGGAGCTAACGATTCGCGTAATGACATCATCATTCGCGGAAACTCCCCGATGGGCGTATTATGGCGACTGAACGGGCTTGATATTCCAAATCCCAATCATTTTGGAAATGCAGGTTCTACTGGCGGACCGGTAAGTATTTTAAACAACAACACGCTGGACAATTCTGATTTTATGACGGGTGCGTTTGCCGCCGATTATGGCAATGCAACGGCCGGCGTTTTCGACCTCCGCATGCGAAAAGGAAATAACGAAAAATTCGAGTTCCTTACCCAGGTTGGCTTTAACGGGTTTGAGCTTGCTGCCGAAGGGCCGTTAAGTAAAAAAAAGAACGCGTCTTTTTTAGTTGATTACAGATATTCCACTCTGTCAGTTTTCAAAGCATTAAATATAGATTTCGGAACAGGTTCAGCGGTGCCGCAGTACCAGGACCTTACATTTAAAACCGATTTTAGTACCAGCAAGTTCGGAAAGTTTTCGTTCTGGGGCATCGGTGGCTTAAGTTACATAGCACTTTTAGAAAGCGATAAAAAGCAGGGACAGGATCTTTACGGCTATAGTTCCAGGGATACGTACTTCCGTTCCAACGTTGGTGCAAGCGGAGTTTCACATACGTATCTGTTTAAAAACAACGCTTACATTAAAACTAACGCCGGAATAAGCGGGTCATACAATTATATTTCTGCTGACAGAATTGATACATCATTTAAAACTCCAAAAAATCTTAAGCCCGAATATCGCCAGGAAACAAAAACAGTACATTATACGCTGAACAGCACCTACAATAAAAAATTTAATTCCAAGGACTTCATAAATTTTGGCATATATGCTGATTTCTTTAACACCCTGTTCGTAGACAGTACAGATGATCAGTTCGGTTATAACACCTTTGTAACCCTTAGGAATTACAAAGGTAGCAGCGCTTTACTCCGGGGCTTTGTTCAGTGGCAGCATAAATTCACCGATAATTTTTTAGTTAATCTTGGCGTTAGCAATCAATATTTTCTGCTTAACAACTCCAACGCTGTAGAACCACGCGTTGGCCTTAAGTACTCTCTTAACAGTAAACAAAGTCTTAGTCTGGGCGGAGGCCTGCACAGCCAGCTTCAGCCTGTATACATTTATTTTGCAAGCGAAAATGTAAATGGCGTGAGAACCGAAACAAACCGTAATCTTGATTTTACCCGCGCTGCGCATGCGGTGCTGGCTTACGATAATAGTTTCGCGCAAAATTTCCGCCTTAAAACAGAAATATATTACCAGTACATTTATAATGCACCTGTAAAAAATTATCCAGATTATTTTTCCGCGCTTAATCTTGGCGCCGACTTTAACAGCCCGAATGTAACCAACCTCGTAAGCAAGGGAACCGGCACGAATTACGGACTCGAAATTACCCTGGAAAAATTTTACAGTCGCGGTTACTATTTTTTATTTACAGGCAGTTTGTTTGAGAGCAAATATGCCGGGAGTGATAAGGTTGAACGAAACACAGCGTTTAACGGGAACTATGTAACTAACCTGTTAGGCGGAAAGGAATTCAGAATAAATCAGAAGCACACGATTAGTCTTGATGTGCGAGGAACATACGCCGGCGGTAAACGATACACACCCATTGATGTGCAGGCGAGTATTCTCGCAAAGAATGAAATAGCGGACGGAACAAAAGCCTATTCGCTTCAATACCCTGATTACTTCCGTATCGACGTTAAGCCCGGATACCGCTTTAATACGAGGAAACTGACGCATGAATTCAGCGTGGATATCCAGAATGTAACAAAGCACTTAAACGTTTTTCAACAGGCCTATGATATAAAAAACGAAACTATTAAAACGGATTATCAGCTCAAATTTTTTGTCATCCCGCAGTACAGGCTTCTTTTCTGAGCCTCTTCCTAATTTTACCCAAAATCAAGGTTATTTCTTTAACAAACACTACCTTTGCCGCATGAAAATAACATTTCAATTGCTCGCGTTTTTTTTACTGGTAGCAGGCCCGGCCTGTAGTCAGAAAAAAATGCACAAAATTAAAGTAAGCTGCATTCAGCCTTATTGCGGCGGAGCCCGTCCCTCACCGGAAATGGTGGCAGATGGGGAAAAGATCCGTGCTTATGTTGAAAAAACCGTTATCCTGGTTTCCGAAAAAGGCAAAGTAGATTCTGCTAAAACAGATAAAGACGGAAATATTAATAAAAAACTGGCTATTGGCACTTATAAATTATTTGAACCATGGCGGTATTATAAAAAAACACAAAGTGGCGACGCGATAAAGGACTTTGATAAGGAGTGTTTAAAAACCGAATGGAAAAAACATTTCATGGAAGTAACAATTACTAAATCTACATTAACCCAAAAATCGGACAGTCCGATCATTTTAAATTGTTCATGGGATGCGCCCTGCCTTCTTGAATCAATTAAAGTACAAAGAAGACCTGAATAAATCATGAACCTGCTCTCAATCAATAATCTCTCAAAGGCATACGGCGCCAAAGTTCTTTTTAAAAAAATAAGTTTCGGCATTAATTACGGTGATAAGGTTGCCCTTGTAGCCAAAAACGGTTCAGGAAAATCTACTCTTTTTAAAATATTAAAGGGAATTGAAATTGCCGATGAGGGCGATGTGGTTTTCAGAAGAGACACTACGATAGGCTTTCTTGACCAAAATTTTTCATTTGATGAAACTTTAACCATTCAACAGTTAATTGATACAGCCGACAATAAATTTGTTAAGGCTATAAGGGAATATGATGCCGCCATCAAGCAAAGCGAAACGTCGATGGATGATGCCACAGCGAATAGGCTGGAGGAAGCACTGAACCAAATGAATCTTTCAGATGCCTGGGATTACGAAAAAAATATTGCCGAAATTTTAACCCGGTTGGAAATTTCAGATGCTACCCAGGTTGTAAAAACGTTGTCGGGCGGGCAAAAAAAACGTGTGGCTCTTGCGCTCACGCTTATCAATAAGCCTACGCTGATTATCATGGATGAGCCAACCAATCATCTTGATATTGACATGATAGAGTGGCTTGAAAATTATTTGCAGGACGGCTCTCTTAGTATTTTGCTTGTTACGCATGATAGATATTTCCTGGATGAAGTGTGTGACAGAATTATTGAAATTGATGACACTGAGCTTTTTGAATACAAAGGAAACTTTGATTACTATATTGAAAAAAAGGCCGAGCGCGAACAAATACGCAACGCGGAAGTAGACAAGGCAAGAAACTTATACCGCCGCGAAGTAGTGTGGGTGCGCAAAATGCCAAAAGCCCGCACGGTTAAATCAAAATCGCGTGTTGATGCTTTTTACGAAATAGAACAAAAAGCCAAGCAAAAACGCATTGAGAAGAAAGTTGAACTTACTGTAAAAATGGAACGAATGGGTTCTAAGATAGTCGAGCTTCATAAGATCACCAAGAACTATCCTAACAAAACAATTTTAAGCGAACCCTTTACCTATACTTTTATTCCCGGTGAAAAAATTGGTGTAGTCGGAAAGAACGGTGTTGGTAAAACAACTCTCTTAAATATCATACAAGGTAAAGAACAAGTAGATGGCGGGAAAGTTCAATTGGGTGATACAATTGTTTTTGGTTATTACTCGCAGGGCGGACTCATTATTAACAATGACAAACGCATCATTGAAATCGTGCGTGATATTGCAGACCATATTCCACTCGCTAACGGAACCAGTTTATCCGCTTCAAGTTTACTTACGCGTTTTAATTTTCCTCCTAACGTTCAGTTCAGTTACGCTCACACATTAAGTGGGGGCGAGAAGAGGCGTTTATACTTGTTAACGATACTCATGAAGAATCCTAATTTTTTGATTCTTGATGAGCCAACCAATGATCTGGACATTGTAACATTGCAAACCCTCGAAGATTTCCTGGAAGAGTTCAAAGGCTGTGTTTTAATTGTATCCCACGACCGTTATTTTATTGACCGTTTAGTGGATCATACTTTTGTGCTTGAAGGTACCGGTACCATTAAAGATTATCCAGGCAACTATACCGAATACAGGAACTGGAAGAGTACACACAAGGATGAGGAAATCCCGAAACTGGAAATTGAGCCTGCGTTTATTGAAAAGATAACGAAAGCTGTGGTAACCGAAGTGCCTGCAAAGAAGCTTTCTTACAAAGTTCAGCGCGAGCTTGAACAACTTGAACTTGAGATTCCGCATCTTGAAGAAAAGAAGAAGAGTCTTGAGCAGGAACTGAGCGTTTCTGTTTCAGACTTCAGTAAAGTTCAGGAAATAACAGCCCACTTGAAAAAATTAATTACTACTCTTGAAGAAAAGTCGGCGCGCTGGCTCGAAATACAGGAAGAACTTTAGGTCCTCAGATTTTAATAAACTTTTCTACCCTTTTCTCAACTTCTTTATCCAACTTTAATTCCGGCGCGTGATGCGGTTTTTTGCGCGCATCAATGATCATTGGCCCTTTACAGCCCCAGTGCTTGTTTTCAATAAATTCGTTCACGCCATAAATATCATGACTGGGATTGCTTCGTGTATAAGTAACCCAGAGATAATCGTTGAGATTCTTATTGTCTGGTATAAATGTAAAGTCGTTGTAAATTACAATTTGCACTATTCCTGTAAACTCTGCCGCGTTCAAAATAACAAAGTCACTTAATTTTTTTATTTCAGAACGCGCACTGTTATAATCCGTGAAAATATTTAGTTCCAGTGCGAGGACTCCTTCCATCAGCATTACCGGCCTTGAAGCAAAGGAATTCTTTAAACATTCCGGAAGTGTCATGCTTAGTTCACGTAATTTATCGCCATAGGCTGCCGCAACAAGTTTGCTTCCTTCGTTAATGGAGTTCCCGCTGTAGTCAAGGGTGTCAATAGTTGTTTTAGTATAAAAATGAAGATCGCGGCTTAAATCAATCCTTTCAAAAACGTGCTTAAAAAAACCTCGCACATCATGACAATTAATTTCCTGCTCATCACCACTTATAAATAAATATTTTGCAAGACTTAACTGTCCTGTTCCTAAAATGCGATTGGCCTGCGTTAACAGTTCAGCAGGACGTTTTGTTTTTATATAAGGCGTATATCGCTCGCTCCCTACTGCTAATAAAAGCGGATGAACTCCTGCCGCATCTACCGCATGAACTTCTTTCACACCTGGAATTTCATGTGGAATTGCTGTGCCGCTAATTTCGTGAATGAGCGCGCCAAAAGCAGTGTCTTCCTGCGGCGGTCTTCCAACAACGGTGAATGGCCATATAGCATTTTGTTTTGCGTAAACCTTGTGTACTTTCATTAAAGGAAAGTCATGCTTGAGGCTATAATACCCTAAGTGATCTCCGAAAGGGCCTTCCGGTTTATTTTCATTGGGATGTACTTCGCCGGTGATCACAAAATCCGCATCCAGTGAAATACAAAATCCATCTACATAATCGTATCTGAATCTTTTTCCACCAAGAGCACCCGCAAAAGTAAGTTCGCTTATTCCCTCCGGTAAGGGCATAACAGCTGCAAGCGTGTGACTCGGCGGACCACCAACAAAAATACTGATCTTAAGAGGCACTCCTTTTTTATTTGTTTTAGACTGATGAATCCCTATGCCGCGGTGAAGCTGATAATGCAATCCGATTTCTTTGTTTAAAACATAATCGTTCCCTGTAAGCTGGATTCTGTACATTCCAAGATTAGAAGCCATTACCCCGGGCTTATCAAGATCTTCGGAATACACCTGCGAAAGTGTTACAAATGCACCGCCATCCATGGGCCAGTGTTTGATCAAAGGAAGATCGCTGATTTTTATTTCATTGAAACCGGCAGAAGAAAACGAACCTTTTTTTGGCAATGCTTTAAAAGCGGCCATGCCTGTGGAGGCATATTTGAAAGGCTGTTTTAATGCGGCAAATGGGTTGTTACGCAACTGAACCATCTGCTGCATTTTTTCAAGGCGATCTCTGAATATAAATTTGCTACGTTCGAGCGTGCCAAATAAATTACTAACGGCCTGGTATTTGCTGCCTTTAACTTTCTCGAACAAAATGGCGGGGCCACCTTTTTCAAACATTTTTAAATGGATGGTAGCCATTTCAAGATCAGGATCTACTTCCTCCTTAATACGAATAAGGTGCCCGTGTTTTTCAAGGTCAAGTATGCACTCCTGGAGACTTTTGTAACTCATTACTTTTTCTTGTAAACTTCTTCGCCGGAAATAAAGGTAGAGAGAACTTTTGTGTTCAGCACTTTATTTTCACTGCATTTCATTAAATCAGTATCCAGTATAATAAAGTCTGCCCACTTGCCTTTCTCGAGGCTTCCCTTTTCCTTTTCTTCAAAATTTGAATACGCCGCCCATATGGTCATGCCTTTTATCGTTTCTTCCCGCGTTAATGCATTTTCCATTTGAAAGCCTTCTTTTGGAAAACCTTCGGCGTCTTTTCTGAACACCGCGGCGTAAAATGTTTTAAAGGGTGAAATGTCTTCCACAGGAAAATCTGTTCCAAGTGCAACAACGCCTGCAGCATTCAAGAGGGTTTTATAACAGTATGCGCTTTTTATCCGTTCATTACCAAGGCGCTTGTCGGCCCAGTACATATCGCTTGTGGCGTGTGTAGGTTGAACGGAAGGAACAATTTTATATTTTTTAAATGAACTGATATCCTTTTCATTTACTATTTGGGCATGTTCGATGCGCCAGCGGGCTTTCGTAATTTTTTCCGGCAACCTCGAGATAATGTTCAGTATGATTCTTGTAGCAGAATCTCCGATGCAATGCGTATTCATTTGAAAATTGTTTTTGAGCATGAGCGCGGCATTTTTTTCAAAATACGTAATATCATTTAACAGGAATCCTTTCCAGCCCGTTTTGTCAGAATAATCTTTTAAAAGACAAGCTCCGCGAGAGCCAAGGGCGCCATCGCCATAAAATTTAAAAGAGCGTACGTTTAACCTTTCGGTTTTATATTTCCCATTCTTTAAATAGTAATTCAGGTTTTCTGCGTTGGGAGTGAGCATTGCATAAATACGCATTTTTAATTCCGAACTTTTATGAAGTTCATCCATCATATCAATCACCGCTTTTTCCAGTCCTGCATCGTCAATAGTTGTAAGTCCCATGGCAAGACAATTGGCCTGTGCTTTTAACAATGCTTTCTTTATTAATTCCTTGCCAGGTTTTAATATTGATTTCTCAAGCGAGTCTGCAGCATTATCAACAAGCACACCTGACAGCTTTCCGTTTTTAATAATGAGCTCGCCGCCCTTAATTCTGGTTTTTTCTGTGAAGCCTGCAATTTCAAGGGCCGCGCCATTTACAAGTACTGCGTGGCCATCAATTCGTTTTAATATTACAGGAATATTTGGAAAAAGTGAATCCAATTCTCTTCTGTCGGGATACTCTTTTATGACCCAGTCGTTCTGATCCCAGCCCCTTCCGATGATCCATGTTCTGCCGTTTTTACCAGGCGATTGTATAATTTCTTTTTGCACGTCGCGTTCACTACAATATTCAGTTGTTCTTTCGACAATTTCTTTAAAAGATTTTGTAGCAACAAGGTTTATTTCATTAAGGCCTTTGCCGTAACCGTAAAAGTGACAGTGCGCGTCAATAAAACCAGGGAAAATAAATTTGCCGGCTGCGTCATGGATGTTTTTTGAATTGTATTTTTTCAGGATTTCTTCATTGCCTCCAATCTCAACAATTTTTCCGTCACTAACGGCCATCGCTTCCTGTACCGACCACAATGAATCAACTGTGTAAATGGTAGCATTATGAACAAGCAGGTCAACTTCTTTTTGTTTTGTTGTGCATGCCGCTAACAGCAATAAAGCCGGAATTATAAAGCGCATTAAAATAATTTATAGATTTTAGTTTGTTGAAATTTGCGATAAAATTTTGGGGTGCCCGTATGAAAGCGCCAGCCAATGGTAAAATTACCTGTTATGGATTCTGATTTAAAATTAAGGGCCCTGCTGTTAAATAAATTATAATCGTTCGAATAAGAACCCAGCATATAAAAGCGTTTAAGATTTAATCCTAAAGATGCCCTGCCTGTGCCACTTACAGAGATATAAGAAAGGTTGCGGTAATGATCACCCAGGTTATAACTCCGCCATTGCTGTTCAGGCCCAAGGGTAAAATATCCACCGATAAACCATGCTTTAAATACTACCAGAGTAATGGCGGCACCTACATTCACCGCGAGGTTCACAGAATGAAATCCCTGCATGTTGCCAAAATCATTAAATACCGGCCTTACTTTTTGAGGAAATATAGCGCTGTCGTTATTAAAATTATAGACGTTAAAACTACCCCCAAGTATCCATGTAGCCGCGCTTTTTAACTGCCTGTAATTACAACCAAAACCAGATTTAAAAGAATATTTCTTATAATTTGTAAAATACATGAACCGCGACATCAGCAATGTGCTGGTAAGATCGGGTTGAAGGTAATATTGCCCCGTGCGTTTAAACGTGGTGTCGAAATTAGGCGTGTAACGGTTGTAAAATCCTTTGAAGCGCCGGTAATACGTTTCAAGCACATACCTGTTGTCGCCTACGTTTAAGCCAATATTAAACGTTTTTGTATAACCTTTTCCTGTACTTTCACTTTGCGGTGAAGTTCGCGTGCCAAAAGAAACAGAAAATTTATCATAGTTAAGTGTGATACCTGTGTTCAGTTGCGACTCTGCCATATAGGATTGACGGGATAGGGAAGAGGTGTCCTTATTTACCAGTTGCTCAAACTCGTTATTAAAATTGCGATGCTGCTGATACAACCCTACAATCAATACAAAATCGAATTTATGATATTTTGTTGTGTCCCAGTTCCGACCTTTTCCGCTTGTTGTTGCTTCGCCTTCCTGCTGACCATATAGGACGCAGGTAAACGAAAACAAAATGAACATTAAGAATGAATACTTTAGCATGTTTTTAATAGCTTTGTGAAGGTAAAAAAATTTATAATATGTTATGTTTTTTAGATACGGTAACGGGCATTAATAAAATACTTCCTGAAGTAGAGAAGGTAAAAGAAAAGATCGTGGAAAGTGAGGGACGCTTAAGCAGATGGTTCAACCAGTTTTATAATAACACGCTCGATTTCGCTCCACGCTTGGCCGGAGCGCTGTTGATGCTGTTTATAGGCCTTTGGCTGGTGAAACGCGTTGCGATATTTGCTGATAAAGCAATGCTCCGCCGTCACCTTGAAGTGAGCCTGAGAACCTTTCTTAAAAGTTTATTAAGCATTGGCTTAAAAATAATTTTAATTGTTACGGTGGCAGGCATGCTTGGCATTGGAACAGCCAGTTTTGTAACTATTCTCGGCGCGGCTGGATTAGCGGTGGGACTTGCTTTACAAGGCTCCCTGTCTAATTTTGCAGGCGGTGTATTGATCTTAATCTTTAAGCCCTTTAAAGTGGGTGATAGTATTGAAGCCGGCGGACAGAGCGGCGAGGTAACAGAAATTCAAATTTTCAATACGATCCTGCTTACCGGTGATCACAAAACAGTTATTCTTCCCAACGGACCTCTTTCTAACGGCACCATTGTAAATACAACAAGATACGGCACACTGCGGATAGATATTTTGCTACAGGTAAGTAATGATAATAACATCGACAAAGTGCAGGAGATTATTATGATCGTGCTGAATAATAACGACAGAATTATAAAGCATCTGGATACGAAAATTCTGATCGGAAAGATTGCGAACGGCGCAGTGAATATTAATGTTCGTCCTTTCTGTCTTCCCGGTGATACAGCCATATTAACGAGCGAATTGTATCATCAGTTATATGACACCTTCGAAAAAAACAGCGTAAAGCTTCCTCCCGCAGTTAAAATAATACAGGCCAATTAATATGAAAATTTCTGAAGCTCAAAAAATCATTGACAAGTGGATAAAAAAGTATGGCGTGCGTTATTTTAACGAGCTTACCAATACTGCTATTTTAATGGAAGAAGTGGGCGAGGTAGCCCGTATTATGGCGCGCCGCTACGGCGAGCAAAGTGAAAAAGAGAGCGACAAAAACAAAAGCCTAGAAGATGAACTTGCCGATGTTTTATTCGTGTTGATCTGTCTTGCCAATCAAACTGGCATTGATCTTGAAAAAGCATTAAAAAACAATCTGGACAAAAAAACCGCCCGCGATAAAACAAGACACATTAAAAACAAGAAATTAAAAAAGGATTAATCTTTTTTGAAAAAGGATTTCATAAACTCGCTGGCAAAAACAAAATCAAACAATTCTTTATTCTTAGTGCCAAGAATTTCTGTTTTATCGCCTGTCCACCAGTTTTCGCCCTTGTGCACAAACATAATGTTCTGACCGATTTCAATTACGCTGTTCATATCATGCGTGATTACAATTGTAGTAATGTTATATTCCTGAGTGATATCGCTGATAAGCTCATCGATAATAATGGAAGTTTTAGGATCTAGCCCGGAGTTGGGCTCATCGCAAAACAGGTAGCGCGGATTGTTAGCCATGGCCCTTGCCAGGGCAGCGCGTTTCTTCATTCCACCGCTCAATTCGGCCGGGTAAAGTTTGTTTTTTCCTTCCAGCTTAACGCGCTGAAGGCAGAAGTTAACACGGTCCTGCTTCTCGGCTTTGGAAAGTTCGGTGAACATGTCGAGCGGAAAGGATACATTTTCTTCAAGCGTTTGCGAATCAAACAAAGCGCCGCCCTGAAAAAGCATACCTATCTTTTTACGAATTTCCTGTTTTTCTTTCCTGTCAAGTTTCGGAAAATTAGCGCCGTCAAAAATCACGTCTCCGCTGTCTACTTCATGAAGGCCAACCATTAATTTCATGATGGTTGTTTTACCGCAACCACTTTCACCAATAATTAAATTTGTTTTTCCTTCCTGGAATTTAAACGACACGTCCTTTACCACATGCCTGTCGCCAAAGGTTTTATTAATATTGCGAAGTTCTATCAACGCTGAAAAAAGAGGTTGGTAAGAATTAAACTGAATAACAGGATAAGGATACTGCTGTAAACAACCGCGCTGGTACTGCTCTTACCAACTTCAAGAGCGCCCCCCGTAGTGTAGTAGCCGTAATAGGAAGATACCGAAGTAATGATAAAAGCGAAAACAAGAACCTTGGTAAAAGAATAATATAATTTCCAGGGTTCAAAAAATGCCTGGATACCAAACACGTACTGGTATTCGGTAGTAGCTCCGGAACTCACGCCCATTGCGTATCCGCCCCATATCCCTAAAAACATACTCAGGGCAATCAGAAACGGAAATATAATTATAGAAGCAGCTATTTTAGGGAAAATCAAGTATCCGGCCGAATTAATTCCCATAATATCCAACGCGTCTATCTGTTCGGTAATGCGCATGGCACCAATCTCTGAGGCAATATTGGATCCTACTTTTCCGGCAAGAATCAGGCAAACAACTGTGGGGCTGAATTCAAGCATGATACTTTCGCGGGTTGTAAAACCTACAGCGTACAGCGGCACAAGAGGACTCGTAAAACCGAAAGCAGCCTGAATGGTAATAATACCCCCCATAAAAATGGAAATGATCGCGATGATCGGCAATGATGAAATGCCAATGCTGTTTATTTCATGAATGATCTGGCGCCAGTATATACTCACTTTCTGAGGCCTACTGAAAACCCTGAACATAAGCATGAAGTAGCGGCCAATATGGAAAAAGGGGTTCATGTAAAAAGATAAAAGTACTAATAATTAAGTATATTTACATATCTCACCATGTTTAAACGTTACCTTTTACTTTTTGCAGTTGCGGCTTTAACACTAAGCACATTGGAAGGTTGTTTTATTTTCAGGGGGAAAAACAAATGTGATTCTTGCCCCGGAATTATCAAACATAAAAGAACAAAGAAACAAAGCAAGGGTTCAATTTAGAGGCTCTTAAAAACAGAGGGTATTAGTATTTAGCGCCGCCAATACCTATGTTTTCGATAGGATGCCAGGTTGTTTTTATCTCCTGCAAATCGAAAATAAGATATGGGTTTTGATTTTCATCTTTTGTCCAATCTTTATTCCAATTCATGCTTCGCTTTACATTCAGGGAAGAGTTCTCCATTATTTTTTTTAATTCTTCTTTATTGTCCCTGCAATAAATTATGGCGTTCACGTCCATATGAGAAGAAAAGTGATCGTGCAATTCGTTAGATGTTCCCGTTAAAATATTTACTACTCCGCCCGGAAGATCAGAGGTTGCAAGTACTTCGGAAAAGGTAACAGAGCAAAGCGGGAGAGTTTCAGAGGCAAGAACCACGCAGGTATTACCTCCTGCAATTACAGGCGCAATGCAGCTGATGAGGCCGAGCAAGGATGATTTTTCCGGAGCAATGACCGACACCACGCCGGTGGGTTCAGGAACTGAAAAATTAAAATGTGAAGAAGCAACCGGATTGACGCTGCTGAATAGTTGCTGATATTTATCGCACCAGCCGGCGTAATGTACCAGCCGGTCTATGCTTTGTTGAATTTCTGTTTCTGCGGCGCGGGAAGACAAGCCTTGCAAAAGAAGTTCTTCTGTAAATTGGGTCTTACGCCCTTCCAGCATTTCCGCGATGCGATACAGGATCTGCGAGCGGTTAAAAGCACTGCGTGCGCTCCATGAGCCAAATGCAGCTCTGGCCGCCACAACAGCGTTCCTGAAATCTTTCCGGGAGCTCAGGCAAACATTTGCCAGCGTTTCCTGCTTTTTATTTTTAAGCTCGTAATATCTCCCGCTTTCAGTGCGGGGAAACTGTCCGCCAATATATATTTTATAGGTCTTGAGAACATTTAAACGCGCCATAATTCACTAATTATTAAGTAAAGATAGGAGTTATTTTAATTTTAAAAGGCGGCGGGGTAAACAATATGTGTCGGAAATTAACGTTTAGATTTTTGGATAAATGGCTTTATTTGATAAATTTATATTAAAATACACGGTTATGAAAAAACTTACTTTACTTTTTTTATTCGCGATCAGTTTCTTGAATGGAATTTCTCAATCAGACACATTGTTTACCGATTCAAAGAAAAAAATTCCCTGTAAAATTTACGAAATCAATGAATACGAGATCAAGTACCGCAGGGCAGAATCCACTGACGGGCCCATTTACGTGATAGACAAAAGCACCGTTATAAAATATTCTTTATCGAACGGGTTTACCGAATTATTAAAACACGACGAATTATCGCTGGAAAATGAGCATAAAGAAATCCTGGGCAGCCGAGAGGTTATTAAAATAAATCCTTTCTCTTTTGCTTTTAATCATGTGTCAGTAGGCTATGAAAAAGTAGTAAAAGTTGGCACTAACCTGGATGTGGAAGCCGGTTATATTAATTCTTCTATTTCCCCTAACCAGGGAATTTCGCTTTCGGGCAGGATCAGCCAGAATCCTTTTTATTCCGGCGCCTATATAAAACCCGGCGTTAAATTTTTTCTGGGAGAAGATTTCTCGGTGAAAGGGCTGAAATACGCACACCCGCTAAAAGGCAGATACATTCGTTTAGACCTGGCCTTTTCATTTGTAAATTACCAGGGATTTGAAAAAATGGTTTATACCGGTTCATACCCAAATTACGCGACCAGTATCGTTAAAAGCGACCTTAAAACTTTTGCTTACGGAGGTTTTGTAAATTACGGACGACAATTTATCCTTGGAAATGTATTAACCCTCGATTATTATATGGGCGTAGGCTTTACCGGTCAGTCGTATAGTTATACGAATCCTCTCTATACTTCCCTTAGTTCTAATTATGGCGGGGGATATTACAATAATGAAATCAATCAGGTATACAACTACCATGGGTTTTTACGAATCCCTGTAATTGGTCTTTCCTGGACCGCAGGACTCAGACTTGGATATATTATTCCCGAAAAGAAAAGTGAAAAGAAAAGGAATACAACATCAGGCACTGGTAATTAAATCCGGCAGACAACATCAGCGATTGGCGATGTTATATAGAACTTATTGCTGGACGGTTTTTAATTGATTCGTTTGTAATTCTCGTCTTAAAAATTCTCTATTTATTTTTGCAACCACAGCCTGCTTTTGTACAGGTAATTAAAATTTGTTCGGCCACTTTGGATGACAATACCGCGCTGTAAGTGTTTTTGTATTTTATTTTTACTGAGCCATCGAAGGAAAATATTTTTTCCACGTAAAGTTTGTCGTTTAACCCGATTTTAAGCTCTGTAAGGTAATTGAGAAATTCGGCGCTGTCCTCATTTACCCCAAGCACCAAACATTTACATCCGCTAACACTGTTGAGTAGTGGACGTCGCTGGCTTGTTGGCAATACTCCGGCCTTGTCAGGAATGGGGTCTCCATGCGGATCGAATTTTGGCTCTCCGCTTAGTGTAAAAATCCGGTCAATCAGTTTTTCGGAATTTATATTCTGAAGTTGTTCAGCGAGTTCATGAACCTCGTTCCAGCCGAATTTGCAAACCTTTACCAGAAAAGTTTCCCAGACCCGGTGTTTACGGATAACGTTCAGCGCTTCCTTATACCCGGTTTTAGTAAGTGCGATCCCATTAGTTTTAGTATACGTTATTAGTTTTTCCGCCTTCAGGATTTTGAGACGTTCAAGCACAGTTGGAGGTTTAAGGTCAAGGTAATAAGCCAATTCGCTGATGGTAGTTTTATCAATTTTTTCGGAGGTACTAACCTGGTAAATAGCCCGCAGGTACTTTTCGTCAGAAGTTTTTATCATGGGATAAAGATACACAAAATTAGGTGTACCTAATTAATTTATTTAGGGCGTGTTAAATTTGTAGTATGGCCAGACTGATTTTTTTATTTCTATTTTGTTGTTGCGGTTTAATTGCACAGGAGAAAGGGTATACCATTAGAGGTACAATTGAAAACAGCGCCGGGGAAGCTCTGGCATTCGCTGCAGTGGGACTTGATAAAACTATTAAATTGTGCGACAGTTCTGGGAGCTTCACTTTCAAGCAGATTCAGTCTGGAAAATATAAACTCACGATACAGGCCTCAGGGTATGAAAAAAGAGAAATTAAACTCACCGTGCCTTTTGAAGGTGTACTGGCGATTATTTTGAAAGCGGAAGAACAAGGCCTTGAGGAAGTTGTGGTTACGGGCACCATGAAAGAAATTAATAAAGATGATAGTCCGGTAAACATTGACATTATTACTCCAAAGCTCTTCCAAAAAACATCAACTCCCAATCTTTTTGAAGCTACTTCACTGGTAAACGGTGTAAAGCCGCAGATCAACTGCAACGTTTGCAATACCGGCGACATCCACATTAACGGCCTTGAAGGTCCTTATACATTGATCCTTATTGATGGAATGCCGATCGTAAGCGGGCTCTCTTCTGTGTACGGACTAATGGGCATACCTGCAAGCATGATCGAACGATTGGAGATTGCCAAAGGCCCTGCGAGCGCCTTGTATGGTTCAGAAGCGATGGGTGGGACTATTAATCTCATTACAAAAAATCCTTCACGTGCACCAAAGTTTTATATCGATTATTATGGAACCTCTTATCAGGAGAATAGTCTTGACCTGAGCGCGAAATTAAAAATAGGAAAAAAAGCAAACTGGCTCATTGGCACGAACACTTATTATTATGATAAGATAGCTGATATAAATCATGATAATTTTACCGATGTAACACTCCAAAAAAGGTTTTCACTGTTCAGTAAAGTTAACGTGGAACGAAAAGACAACAGGGAATTCAGTATTGCAGGAAGGTATGTGTACGAAGACCGATGGGGCGGGGAAACACAGTGGGGCAAGCAATTCAGGGGTGGTGACAGCGTTTACGGCGAAAGTATTTATGCAAAGCGCGGAGAGTTTATTGGGAAATACCAGTGGCCTTGTGCTGAAAAAGTTTTTACTCAAATTTCTTATAACCTTCATGACCAGAACTCCTATTACGGCGTGACTCCTTTTATGGCATTGCAATCCACGGCTTTCGCTCAAACCTACTGGAATCATCAGTTCGGAAAAAATGATTTTTTAATGGGTATTGCGTATAAGAATCTTTGGTTTGATGATAACACGGTGATAACACAAAGCGAAGACGGAAAATTAAATAAACCCGACAATACACATACAACCGGTATTTTTGTACAAAACGAAATTGCTCTCGACAGTGCGTCTAAACATAAATTGCTGTTAGGGTTCCGGGGAGATTATAACAATGTATACCGTTTTGTTCCATCGCCACGCCTTGCCTATAAATGGAGTCCGAATTACCGGTTTATTATGCGGTTTAATTTTGGGACGGGTTTCAGGATCGTGAACGTTTTTACTGAAGATCATGCGGCCCTTACGGGTGCGCGAACAGTGGAATTTAAAAATAAGATAAAGCCCGAGCGATCCTATAACGGTTCGCTAAATGTTGTTTACAAAATGAGGTTCACCTCTTCCTCGATGATCATCTGGGATGCCAGCGTGTTTTATTACTACTTTACCAATAAGATTTATGCGAATTATGACGCTGACCCTAACAAAGTAATTTATGATAATTTACATGGTTTCGCTTTTTCAAGAGGCCTCTCTTTAAATGCTACACTGGCAAGCACCAGCAATTTCAAGTTCATACTCGGGGCAACTTATGCCGACGTACAAAATGCGATTAAAGACAGCGCGGGAACTATTAGATACAGCTGGCAGCTGCAATCACCAAGATGGAGCGGGAATATAATTGTGAGTTATGCACTGCCTGGTCCCGCTTTAAAGATAGATCTGACAGGCAACTGGTATGGTCCGCAACGATTACCGATATTGCCTAAAGACTACCGTCCGGAGTTTTCTCCCTGGTTTTGTTTGCTGAATTTACAAATAACAAAAGCATTCAAAAAAGATCTTGAAATATATGGAGGCGTGAAAAATCTTCTCAATTTTATTCCGCGTGATCCGATCATGAGACCTCAGGATCCCTTTGATAAAAAAGCCAGCGACCCCGTAAATAATCCTAATGGGTATACATTTGATCCAAGCTATAACTACGCGCCAGTGCAGGGAATAAGAGGGTATGCCGGAGTGAGGTGGACGGTGAGGTAGAGTTATTTCTTTTTAGCCTCTTTAAGTACTTTTTTATCTTCGCTTTCAAGTTTTCGTCTCACTTTGCTTAGATCTTCCGCCGGAGGTAATGACTCGGGCTTTACTCCCCTTTCAATTAAAATTTCCCGTACAGCTTTATTGTTTTCGACATGTTCATTTCCAATTGTAGTTTCGCCCTGAAGATTCTTTTCAACCACATTATGACTTGTTAATTCTGTTGCAAAATCTTTAGCCTTAATGGTTAGGGTTGGCAGGAAATCAGCAAGAGGGCGATTTTCCGGCACAGAAAGTTTTTGTTTCATATCTTGAGTTGTAAAGCCGCCGAATAATGCCTGATCGCCCCTGGATCTTATAAATGCGAATCCTTTTTCATCAACACCTCTTTCGTATATAAGACCAGAGAGTTTATTCTCTGATTTGGAGAGCTTTTCCCGTGCGTTAACACGTGCTATATCCAATAACCTTTTTTCAATAATTTCCTGCTTTCGGGTTTGAACCGCAAAATAAGTTTGGGCGAAAGCTACTTCGTTTTTGCCCGGATCACCATTTTGGGCAATGAGGTAGCAGGCGTACCGCGTAAGGGCAATATCATTAATGGATCTCTCAGCTTTACTGCCTAAGGGCACCATTTTCGTGATATCAAGAAAATGGTCAGATGCTTGATTGCCACTGTTCTCACACGAACTTCTTGCTTTATCTATAACTTTAATAAAATTTTCCCAACGTAAGTATCCCAAAATGCCTTGTAACTCTCTTGCGCTCCAGCATTCAAAGCCTTCGTGGGTATATCGTGCGTTCTCAAATTTTAGAAACAAGGCCTGTATAATTTCAGATTTCATAATACAAAATTAATATTCAACAGAAAGAAGTCTTACTATAGAATATACCATTTTCGTAAATCTGATCGGGCCTTAAAACCTTCACCTTATTATAATTTGGTCCTAATTTCGAGAAGTCAAATGAGACAATTAAAGATGGGTACTGTTAGAGAACAACTGTCTATTTTAAAAAGGCCGGTTAGTCATAAATTCTTTGAGCTCTTGAATTGAAATAACTTTGTTTTTATATCTGTGAACCATGGAATGACAGTTAGCGCAGAGTGCTGCGAGATCTTCTTTAGGATTAATTTTGCTATCTTTGCCAAATTGGGAAATAGGTTTTAAGTGATGAATATGAATAAAGCCTTCACCTATTTCACCATAAAAATTTTTGAAATTGAAGTTACAAACTTGGCAATCGTAACCATGTATTAGTATTGCTAATAATCGCAGACGTGGATTACGTTCATAATACGCAGAATATTTAAATTTTTTTGCCCCCTCATATAATTCTTGTGATTCGAAAGCTAAGGGTAAACCTTGATTCAGATCATTGGTTAAGTACTCAATTTTATTTGAGATATTATCGATTTCCGCTCCTGCACTATGAAGGATTTTCTCAAAAGTATCTTTGGTTATTATCCGCACGCCATCTCGAAAATAATTAGTCTTTCGGTTATCCGGAATTATTTCAAAATACACGTCATTTAGCTTGAGTGGCACCGATTTAGCAAAAGGGGCGAACTTTATAATTTTACAATAAAAATCTTTTTTTTTGCTGTTGGTGTCTTCAAAATAATCTTCTACCTCAGCCGTACCAAAATAGTGAGGATCAGGCGTTAATCTTTTTTTCAAAAAAGACTTATCCTTCATTCTACCTTTATAATAGATAACTTTTGCCCCCGGCTGGAGAAATTTTTGATATCTAGTAGGATAATGATAAAACGCACCGGTTTCATCGTTCCATTCCGAAGTATCATTTTCTGTAATTATTGCGTATGGCATAAAGGTCTCCCCATCAAATATAGAATTTTAAACAATAGGCTTAAACAACAATCGGTAGTTAGAAAATTCTTAATGAAATGTGTGACTTAAGATAGTTCAGAACAACCTTTACCAATGATATCAAACCTCAAAGCCTATTATAAGAATATCATCCACCTGTTCGTTGGTGCCCTGCCATGATTTTAGATCATTCCGGATAAAATCTTTTTGCTCTTTAAGCGGCAGGTTGCAAGAATTTAGAAGTTGTTCTTTTAAACGTTTGTATTTATATTTTTTATTATCTGGGCCGCCAAACTGATCGGGAAGGCCATCAGAGAAAATATAAATGCGGTCACTTGGTTGTAAGGAAAGTTCATGTGTTTTAAAGTGACGAGGTTCATCGTCGATATAAGCACCAACAGGAAACTTATCTCCTTTGATTTCTTTGATACTCCCGCCGGATAAAATGTATACCGGATTATTGGCCCCGGCCCAGGTAATTTCCAGTGCTGAATTTTTTGAACGTTTTATAGATACCAGGCTAATGTCCATTCCATCTTTTACGTTTTTTTCACTTTTTGCAAATGTCTTAACAACAAGCTCACGGGTTTTGTTTAAGATCTGGCCGGGCTCCGTTAAGTTGTATTCATGCGCTGCGCGGTTAAGTGCGTTGGAACAAACCACGCTTACCAGTGCGCCGGGAACGCCGTGGCCAGTGCAATCTGCGGCAGCAATAAAAATATATTCACATCCGGCATTTTCGATTACTTCGCACCAGTAAAAATCTCCGGCAACAATATCCTTAGGTTGATAGTACACGAAAATATCTTTAAAGGATTCCTGCAGAAGGTTAAGGGGAGGGAGAATTGCTTCCTGCAGGCGTTTAGCATAGGATATGGAGTCAAGAATCTCCGTTTGTTTTTCTTCCACCAGTTGTTTTTGCTGATGGATAATTTCGTTTTTATACGCAAGTTGTTTATTCGCTTTTGTTTTAAGTCGATTGCTTTTATAAACTGAAAAAACCAGGCCCGCCATTAAAAGAAGACCGCCGCAGGTATAATAAATGGTCATTTGCTGTTTTTCATTATCCTTTGCTAGAATTTTATTTTCCTGTTCCTTTTTTTCCGTCTCATATTTAATAGACATTTCATGGATGGTATTTTTTGTGTCTTCAGTAAAAACTGAATCCTTTAGGGCTACATACATTTTAAAATAGTCGTTTGACTTTCTGTAATCTCCTTTAATTGCATACAGGTCGGCCACATTGTAATATGCCATACAAAGATGATTGAGCTCACTAACGCTATCGAACATTTCGGCGCTTTTTAAACATTTTACAATCCCGAGATCGGGGTTCCCCAGTTTGCCAAGCATTTCTCCTATGTTTTGCATGGATATGGCAAGTGAGGTAATATCATCAGGCGTATAAAGAAGAGTAAGATCATAGGATTTTTGAAAATAACTGAGCGCTTTATCGTATTCCTTCCTTTGAGAAAAAACATTTCCTTTACTATTGTAAACATAGGGCAGGTAAATAGAATCGCCGGTTTTAATAAAGCCTTTTTCGGCTTGCTCGTATTCCTCGAGGGCTTTATCGAAATATAAAAGCTTGGACTGGTAATTACCAAGATTAAAGTGACTTATGTTAATTCCTTTTTCATCGTTTAGTACTTTGGAATATTTTATAGCGTCAGATTCGGCATGAATGGCACCCTGGTAATTTCCCATTTTTTCATCAATAAGTCCGAGGGTAGTACATATCCGGGAAAGATAATATTCTTTCGCAGGATACTGAAGTTTCATCGCTTCCTTTAATGCAAGCTGATTGTAATAAATGGCCTGCTTGTAATTTGAAAGGAGATCGTATTGGTCCGAAAGATCAATATAATTGCGAACAAGCTTATAGCCCAGCCGTTGACTGAGTTTATTTGCCGCAAGGGCGTACTCTACTCCCTGTTGTGGGTCAGATTCTTTTATTAGTTTGTGGAGGGTATTTACTTTATTAGTGTCGTCTTTTTGCTTTGATAATACTGTTTTCAGAGAATCGAGTTTGAGCTGGCCCTTAAGGGAAATAGAAATTAACAATAAAATTATAAAGGAAAATTTGTACATTAAATTAATACATTTATCTTAGTATTATAAACCTTAAAAATACACAAATATGCCAGCAGCACAAGTTTCACAGGAAGAAAAATCAGGAATTATTGAAGCGTACTACTTAGAAGACACAGGGATTATAAGAGAAGACGGAACCGGTTTAAGCCGCGACTTCTATCACCCCGGAGCCACAGTTACTTTTAAAATTGGAGATTCGGTGCGTTATACCTTAATTACTACGCCTTCCGGCAAAACAATAATTGCAGGAATACGCAAACCTGAATAAGATTGAGCCTCCTTCGGGAGGCTTTTTCATTTAAGCTACTTTCTCCTTTAGAAATTTCTTCAGAAAAGACGCAATCACCATGCTCAAAATGGCGCCAAGCCACGCAAGCGACATATCCTTTTGCGCGTCCCAGATATCTCCCTGGGTACCAAGGTAGGCAATACCTTCCGCAGGGAAGAACACATCCGCTACCGCCCATTCAATAATTTCATAAGCACCACCAAATGAAAGCGCTATCTCGCAAGGCAAAACCCAGCAAACCCAATTCGGCCAGTTAAAATGATTTTTAAAATAGTCGCGCATTGGATATGCAAGCATAAATCCAAAACTGAAATGAACGATCCTGTCGTAATGGTTACGCGCAAGATGAAGATGATCTTTTAACCAGTAACCAAACGGATTTTCAGCATACGTGTATTTTGCGCTGTACACATGGAGGCATAAATAAATGGTGATAAGCACATAACTTAAATCAGAAAATTTAAACTTTTTATAAGTAAGAGTTAGCCCTGCAAGAAAAATTACTACCAGCGCATTTTCGGTGATCCAATTGGTGATGTTGGAAGTGCCGGCCAGAGTGGAGAGCCAGATGGTGAGGAAAACAACCGCGCAAAGCTGTAGTAAACGATTTTGCCTGAAGGGTATGCGTTCTGGAGAAGAGGTTGTGGATAATTTCATCATGGGGGAATTTAATTTAAATTAATCCTTCAAGGGTTTCATCATTAACAAGATTGGGTAGTGTTACTTTTAATCCTGGCGTACGTTCCATTTCACGTTTAATGGCAAAAAGCGCTTCCTTGTTGCGCGCCCAGCTACGGCGGGCTATTCCGTTATTCACATCCCAGAAAAGCATCGATTGCAAACGGCGGTCTGCATCTTCCGAACCATCGAGCACCAGACCAAAACCGCCATTGATTACTTCTCCCCAGCCCACGCCGCCGCCATTGTGCAGACTGATCCATGTAGCGCCCCGAAAAGCATCACCAACAAAATTTTGAACGGCCATGTCAGCGGTAAATTTACTTCCGTCATATATGTTGGAGGTTTCACGATAAGGTGAATCGGTGCCGCTCACATCGTGATGATCGCGGCCTAAAACCACTGACGCAGAAATAGTTCCTTCTTTAATGGCTTTGTTGATGGCCATTGCAATCTTCACACGCCCTTCACTATCGGCATAAAGGATTCTTGCCTGTGAGCCTACTACCAGATTATTTTGTTGAGCATTTTTAATCCACACAATGTTATCGTTAAGCTGCTGTTTAATTTCTTCCGGCGCAGTTTTGTAAATATCTTCCAGTACATGTTGCGCTAATTTGTCGGTAATAGCAAGATCTGCAGGATCTGCTGAAGTACACACCCAGCGAAACGGACCAAAGCCATAATCAAAACACATGGGACCTAAAATATCCTGTACATAGGAATTGTATTTGAATTCACCTGTATCTTTATTTTTAAATACATCTCCGCCGGCCCGCGATACTTCCAGCAAAAACGCGTTACCGTAGTCGAAGAAATACATACCATTACTATGTAATGAGTTCACGGCGTTAATATGGCGCACTAAAGAATTCTGAACATGCTTTTTAAATTCAGCAGGTTGTGCAGCCATCATTTTATTGCTTTCCTCCAGCGTAAAGCCGGCCGGGTAGTAGCCGCCGGACCAGGGGTTATGAAGGGAAGTTTGGTCAGTACCGATATCCACCTTCATGTTTTCATTTACCAGGCGTTCCCATAAATCTACCACGTTGCCTTCGTAGGCAAGGCTTACCGCTTCTTTAGTTTGCTGCGCTTTTTTTGTTCTTGTAATGAGTTCATCCAGATTACTAAACACTTCATCTACCCATCCCTGCGCGTGACGGGTTTTAACAGCCTTTGGATTTATTTCGGCAGTAATGGATACCAGCCCTGCTATTTTTGCCGCTTTGGGCTGCGCTCCGCTCATTCCGCCTAAACCACAGGTAACAAATAATTTTCCTCTACGTTCGTCTTCCGTTTTAAATTTTTTGCGTGCGGCATTCATAACGGTTATCGTTGTGCCATGCACTATCCCCTGCGGACCAATATACATAAAGCTGCCCGCGGTCATTTGTCCGTATTGTGTTACGCCAAGCGCATTAAATTTTTCCCAATCATCAGGCTTGCTGTAATTCGGAATCATCATGCCATTGGTAACAACCACCCGTGGCGCATCTTTATGAGAAGGAAACAATCCCATGGGATGGCCGCTGTATAAGACCAGGGTCTGCTCATTGGTCATAGTGGCCAGATATTGCATGGTAAGAAGATACTGCGCCCAATTTTGAAACACAGATCCATTGCCACCGTAAGTGATGAGTTCGTGCGGATGCTGCGCTACTGCGTAATCCAGGTTATTGCTCAGCATGTGCATAATGGCCGCCGCCTGAATACTTTGATGAGGATATTCGTTAACAGGCCTCGCGAAAATTTTATATTCAGGCCTGAAACGGTACATGTAAATACGACCATACGTTTTTAATTCTTCAGCAAATTCTTTTGCAAGTATTGTATGGTGTTTTGAATCGAAATAACGCAAGGCATTGCGGATGGCTAGTTTTTTTTCTTCCGGTGAAAGTATATCCTTGCGTTTTGGCGCGTGATTGATAAGGGTTTCGTAAGGCCTTGGAGAAGGAAGTTCCGCGGGAATTCCGGCAAGGATCACTGATTTGAATTCTTCTTTTGACATCATGATAATGTAATTTTTTATAGAACCTGAGGCAGATTTTGTTTAAACCATTCAGCAGAACTTTGTGCAGATGTTTCCAGAACCACCTTTTTTTCAATTTTTTCCTGCGCGTTCTCAATGGCTTTGCTTATCATGGAATGCTCGATCATTTCAGTTTCCTGCATTCCCATTTTTACCATCAGGTCCTTAATGCGATTGCCTCCAAACACATTAAAAATAGGTTCGTCGAGCCCGCCATAAACGATTAGTGTTTGTGAAGGGTTTGCCTCGTATAGAGAAGCAGCAAAGGCTTCAAAGACTGAATATAACGGAAAGTGATCGATACAGTAAACTTTGGAAATAGCCGAAAGGGGAAGGACGGTGAGATTTTGTTTCCGCGCATTTAAAAGATACACGCCTTCTGAGCTTCCTGAAGTCCCGTGAATGCTTATGTTTTCTTTTTCAAGCTGGTGTTTTAAATGTAAGCGCGATTCTTCAAAAAAATAAAACACATAACGGGAACCAGATTGTTGCGATAGCTCTGTCACAAGCTCGTTGAACGCAGTGTTTCGCGTCATCCCGATTCGTGAAGACGTCTTTGCTTTTTTCTTTTTATTTCCAAATAATCCAAACATACGCTTTGTGAATTTACAACCTATTTTGGATACAATTCAGCGTCGAATTTACAATAAATAAACTCCGGTAAACCTGAAATAAATGAATAAGAATTTTATTTTTTTTCGTTCTTTAAATCGAAGAGGCCTGTTTTTTTGTTGAAACCATAGGGGCAGTGTTTACAGCCGCTTTTGCAGCAGAAGCCGCGTTTTAAATGATATTTTTCAGTGAATACGATATATCCTTCCGGGCTGTAGTAGAAGTCTTCAGGCTCAAGATCCTTTTTAAACATAGTCCAGTTAAAGGTTACTCCAGGCGTTTAATGGTGCAGCCGATCGATTTGGTTTCCTGGATAGCCGGGGCAGTTCCTTTTACAACCGCAGTTAATGCATCTTTTAAATAAGCCGCTTTAACAGCCGAAGGATCTTTCACATTATCATCAATGGCCCCTTTATAAACAAGCCCTTTAGCGCCGAATAAAAAGCACTGAGGCGTGCGTGTTGCGCCGAAAGCATTGGCCAGCTGACTTTTGACATCAACGGCGTAAGAGCATTTTAAATTCTGGGCAGCGTAGTAGGCCGACATTTTTTCAAAACTATCATCTTCACTTCTTTGAGCCTCATTGCTGTTTATCAGAATGCAGCCAAGTCCGTTAGAGAGGCAATAATCTGAATAGTCTTTAATGCGTGTTTCGCTGAGCTTAACGTATGGGCAGGTGTTACAGGTAAAGATCACTAAAAGACCTTTAGTGGTTTTAGCTTCATTTAAACACACTTCGTTGCCGGAAACGTTTTTCATTTTATAATCAGGCTGTGGTATCGCTGCGTTTAAGGGTAGTTCATCAAAAGCGCTGCTGTTAATGAAAGACACGGTAATTCCAAAAGAAACAAAAAGGATAAATAAAAGAGAAAGCTTTCTTTTCATATGTTCAAATTGATAATATTTAAAGATAACGAAAATCGGAACGCTCAGTTGTTAAAAGACTTCAATATTCGACGGCATGCGCACATTACTCGGCAAAAATTTAAAGATTTATTGAGATTATATTCTTAAGGGAATTGGGAATTTCACTATATTTACTACGCTTAAAGCGAACGCCTAAAGAATTTTGCCATCCTTTCCTCATGGTAAAAAATTTCTTAACCGCTTGGTAATATCAAAAGAGTTGTGAAAAAGGCCTTCCTAATATTTGTTTTTATTTTAACAGTACAACTTGTGAAAGCACAAGCTGTTGTAGTGGAAGAAGAATTCAATGGCGGAACTACTCCACCTGCGGGATGGATCTTTACTTCTATAACTGCCACATTGAACAGTAATAGCAATTATGGTAAAACACAACCAAGTGTTATAATGGATGCGACTTCTGATCAAATTACCAGCGCCACATTCGTTGCCGGAACATCAAATGCAATATCTTTTTGGGCTCAATCTACCAGTGGAACCCCGACAACTTCTGATCTGCTTTCAGTAGAATTTTTTAATGGTTCCTGGAATAGCTGCACCCCAGCAACCTTTACATTTAATACTACGGCAAGAATGTATGAAGCCACTTTCCCAACAACAGCTACACGGCTTAGAATCACTTATACGAAATCTACTGTAAACGTTGCTATTGATGACTTTACTATCCTTAACAAATCTGGTACGTGTACCACTAATAGTTTTTTATGGTTTACCAGCATTACTTATAACAGTTGTAATGCCAATACCTGCGAAGGCACCGACGAATTCCTTACTTTTCAGAATGGCAGCACAGCAATGAATTTATCCGACCTGGAAATTACCGTACCCGGAGTGGGTGCCGGGCCAGAGGGCACCACATTCTGCGGAAGCGCCGTAAATCCCTGTGACGAATTTTTTACCACCAATGCAGCATATGTGGCCTCCTTAAATGCCGTAGCGGGTTGTACCGGATTTTTTCTTTCACCGCCGGGTAATCTTATTCCGGCCAATGGAAGGGTTATAGTGTTTATGGGTAATCCACCTTCTGCCACAATTAATTTTGGAACTTTATGCAGCAGTGGAGGGAATTATTACTGTGTATTTGTAAGTAATACTACTAATTGTACAGGTAGATACTCCAACGCTTCCACGGCATTGAGGTTTACAACTATCCGAAACAGAAATACCGGCTGTTCGGTAGAGCGTTCATTTACGCCAAGCAACGGAGTCGGAAACGATGGAGATGTGGTTGCTTTTAACCCTTCTGGCGCCGAAACGTATGTGAGTAACGGGAGCTGTTCGGGATTTGCAATACTTCCAATCGAGCTCACTGATTTTTTAGGGGAAGAAGTTGCAGAGGGTGTTCGTTTAAAGTGGGAGGTGGCATCGGAAACTAACACCGTGGAATACATTATTGAAAGAAGCACAGACGCGGTTAACTGGATCAAAATTGGTTCGGTATCGCCTGCGAAAAGCGGAAGCGACAATTTTTCATATCAGTTAATAGATGAATCTCCTTTAAAAGGTATAAATTATTACCGTTTAAAGGATATTGATAACGACGGCCGTTTTAAAACCCACAAAATTATTTCCGTTAATTTGATGAATAAGGCGTCGGATATTTATTATACTCAAAACGAAGAAAGTCTTATTGTAAGCTTTAACTCTTCCTTTAGTAACGCTGTTCTGAATTTATATGACCTCACTGGCAGGCTCGTCCGCAAGATCAAATTGGAAGAAAATCATACAGTCTCCATCTCTAAAAGGGAACTGCAAAGCGGTATGTATTTATTAAAGTGCGAGAACTATCCTCAAACTCCCGCAATAAAAGTTCTTGTAAATTAGGCTTATCCTTTCTCAAAGGCCTTTTAAACACAGTTTATTAATACACGTCTGTTTATACTCTGTATCTTTTCCCTGAACCGCGCGTTCTTATTTTTTTAATCTTTAAAGGATTTGGAAAACGGAACATCTATAGTTAAAAAAACACCGGCTTATAAAAAGATATTTAAATTTTTTTTATGGGCTTGCATTTCTTTTCTGCTATTGATCATTGCCGGCATCTCGCTGGTGTTTATTTATGAGGACGAGGTAAAAGGGGTTATCATCAAAGAATTGAATAAACATTTGGCCACAGAAGTTCGCATTGATCCAAAAAACATAGATCTCACATTTATTTCAAGTTTTCCAAAATGCGCCATTGAATTTAAAAACCTGCTGGCCATGGAAACATCCAAAATAAAGGATAAAGACACCCTGATCTTCGCGGAAAGCCTTTCTCTTGAGTTTAGCCTTAAAGATATTTTTAATAAAAAATACGACATCAAACAGGTAAAGTTAGTCAATGCGAAGTGTTTCCCGGAAATCAGTAAATCCGGTGTTGCCAATTATGAAGTGTGGAAAACAAAGGGGGTGAGCAGCGATAAAGCCAGCGACAGTCTTAGTTTTAAACTGGAAGATATAAGTTTGAAAAACGTTAGCGTTAATTTTAAAAACAGGAAAGAGAAAATAAAGGCCGAATTCGCAATCAGCGATCTTACTTTCAAAGGAGATTTTTCTGAAATGAATTACGCTATGAAAGCGGAGGGAAAAATAAACATACACGCTGTTACGTCGGGTAAGACATCTTTCTTTAAGAGTAAAAAATTAAACCTGGATGTAGAACTTGACGTTGCCGGCGACCGGTATACACTCAAAAAAACAGACATCTCTCTTAACGAAATGGTGTTCGGTCTTACAGGAACGTTTTTTTATAAAGATAGCCTGGAAAATTTGCACCTTGACTACAAGGCAAAAAATCTGGACATTGAAGCTGTGTTGTCGCTTTTGCCGGAAACGTATAAGTCCAGAATCGGAGATTATAAAAGCAGCGGTGAGTTTTTTGTAAATGGCAATTGCAGTTATAATGCGGGTAAAGCCCTTGCGCTAAAAACTAATTTCGGAGTAAAAAAGGCAACCATAGAATACACTCCAAAAAATACAAAACTTACTAACGTTATAATTGGCGGAGAACTTTTGATAAATGAATCGCGGTCGTTTATAAGGCTGGATGATTTTACTGCCACCTTAAACAATGATAAAATATCAGGAAAGTTTTATCTTGAAAATTTTAAGGAGCCCTTCGTGGAGGTTACAGCTGGTGGGGCATTCGACTTACAGAATCTCAATTCGTTCTGGCCGGTTGATACCCTCGAAAAGCTGGAAGGGAATTTAAAATTCGAAGGCAGTGTTAAAGGTCTCCTGAAAGACATGAAAGAAAATGCTTTTTCCGAAAAAATGACGCTTGATATTATCCTGGAGGTTCAAAAATTAAAAGCCCGTTTTAAGGGTGATGAGCATGATGTCGGGGTAGAATCCTGTAAAATAACCGCGCATCAGCGTGATATCCGGGTAAATGATTTTAAACTGATTAAAGGTTCGTCGGAAATAAATCTTGAAGGGGAAATTCCGGGTATGTTTAATTATCTTCTCGACAATAAAGCGCCGCTCGTGATCAAAGGAGTTCTGGAGAGTAAGAATTTAAAGATGGAAGACTTTATTTTTAAAGGTGGGAACTCCGCCGGAGAAAATTCAGAATTTAACATCCCCGCAAACGTTAACCTTTTACTCGACGCGTCTATTGCGCATTTCAGCTTTGGAAAGTTCGAAGCTTCAAACATCAAAGGCAATTTTGAATTGAAGAAACAAAAAGCGATGGTGAGTGATATGAAACTGGAAACAATGGAGGGCGAGGCTGTGATAAATGCTTATGCCGACGCTTCCGGCAAAGAACTGGAAGTTACCATGGAAGCAGGCTTGACAAAAATGAATGTAAAGAAAATGTTTATCCAGTTAAATAATTTCGGTCAGACTACTTTGCTAGACAAAAACATTAATGGTTTAATTACTGCTGCTATTGATTTTTCTGGAAACTGGGATAAAAAGCTTCAGCCAGTTTTGAATTCAATTGAAGCCACAGCGGATTTTACGATCGAACGCGGCGAACTGATTGATTTCAAGCCGCTGGAAAGCCTTGCGCGTTTTGTTGAACTGCAGGAACTTAAACGTATTAAATTTTCTACACTAAGCAGTAATATTGAAATTAAGAAAAGCATCATCTATATTCCTCAAACCACAATTAAAAATTCTGTCCTGAATCTGGATTTTAACGGAACTCATTCATTTAATAATGATGTGGATTATCACATCCGTTTATTAATAAGCGAACTCCTTTCAAAAAAGAGGAAAGCTGATAATGAATTTGGTCCCGTTGAAAATGATCCGGACAATCGTCGCAGCGCATTTATCCTCATGACCGGTAATATCGACAACCCCGTTATTAAGTACGACCGCAAAGGATTAAAGCAAAAAGTTAAAGAAGACCTAAAGCAGGAAAAACAAAACCTGAAAAAATTATTAAAAGAAGAATTTGGTGCGTTTAAGAAAGACACTCTTACTCAAAAGCCTGGCAACAAAGCGGACCAGAAGTTCGAGCTTGAAAAGCAGAACAATAATTCAACGAAAAAGGCGTTAGAGTTAAAAAAGAAAAAGGATGACGATGATGATTTCTGAGTCACGGTAGTTTGCCACAGATCACACAGATTAACGCAGAGATGAGATTTTAATTTAGCCCTATCTGTGGAATCAGCGAAATCTGCGGCAGTGTGAAAGGGTCAGATTAACACAGAGCACATAAAGTTTAAATTAAATTATCTGTCGGGTCAGCGAAATCTGTGGCTAAAACAGACGGATATCTTCAATATTTCTATCTTTATAACGTGAACATCTATACCAAAAAACAACACTGGAAATTAGTACTGGCCGCTATTGCCTTTCTCATTGTGCTGGCTTCGCTATGGTATACCAATAGTCTGGTAAAAAAGATCCGTGATGATGAAAAACAAAAGGTGCGCTTGTGGGCTAAGGCAGTGCAACGGAAAGCAAAGCTGGTAAAATTTACCAACGAATTATTTGAAAAAATAAAAGCCGAGGAACGAAAAAAAGCGGAATTATACGCCGAAGCTACAAGACAGTTAAGCGGCGATCTTAAAGATCCGACTTTTGTTTTAAAAGTTCTTCAGGATAACACAACGGTACCGGTTATCCTCACTAACGAAAAAGACCAGATCACAAAATCTACCGCGACAAGAAACCTGGATTCACTGAAAGAAAAAGACACAACATACATTAGAGAGCAGCTTAATATCATGAAGGCTTTGTATCCTGCTTTGGAAGTAGAAGTGTACAAGGGAATAAAACAACGACTCTATCATAAGGACAGTCGGGTATTCACTGATATCCAGCTGGTATTCGACAGTTTAACAAAATCGTTTATTGATGAAGTGGCAGTAAACACTGCCGCTGTGCCGGTAATATATACAGACTCCACCAAAACAAAAGTACTTGAAGTAAACGCACGCATTGATTCCGCTGAAATAAATACACCGGAAAAATTAAAGGCTAAGCTGGCCGACCTGGCCGGACAGAATGAACCTATTCCGGTAATGCTGCGTGAAGGCGATGTGAATTATATTTTTTATGCTGAAGCCGATATATTAACCAAACTGAAATTGTACCCTTATGTGCAATTCGGTGTGATTGGATTATTCCTTCTCATTGCTTACGTTTTATTCAGCACGGCGCGTAAAGCCGAACAGGATCAGGTTTGGGTGGGCCTTAGCAAAGAAACCGCGCATCAGCTGGGCACTCCGCTCTCTTCACTGATGGCCTGGAATGAGCATCTTCGGGGCCTGGGAGTTGATGAAACCATTGTGAACGAAATGCAACGGGATGTAAAACGGTTGGACACCATTACCGATCGCTTCAGCAAGATTGGCTCGCAGCCAGTGTTAACCAGTGAAAACGTAAACCCAATTTTGGTAAACGCGCTTGAATATTTAAAGAACCGGACATCAAAAAACGTGAAGTATCATTTGCAGCTACCCGACGAAAACTTGCAGGTTCACGTGTGCGTACCCTTATTCGAATGGGTAATTGAAAACCTTTGTAAAAACTCCGTAGATGCCATGGATGGTAAAGGCGAGATTACAGTTACTTTGAAAGATATTCCTGAAGCACTTTATATTGATATTACTGACACCGGAAAAGGCATACCGAAATCGAAATTCAAAACGGTTTTCGAGCCTGGATATACCACCAAGAAAAGAGGGTGGGGACTGGGACTAAGTCTCTGCAAGCGCATAATAGAAAATTACCACGAAGGAAAGATATATGTCCTTGCGAGCGAAGCTAACAAAGGAACGACCTTCAGGATTGAGATGAAACGGTTTTGATTCCCGGTTTTTAACAGCAAGAGCCACTAATTTCACGAATCGCACCAATTAAGAGTACTTATTTGTGAAAATTTTATTTGTGTATTTCGTCTAATTGGTGGCTATCTTTTAACCTTTTTTCCCAAATTTAGTGTCCTTTATAACCCCTAATATTTAGTAATTTAGTGAGAGGCAAAATGAGAAGACTTTTCGTTGTAATAATAATCCTGTTATCCGTTGTAAAAGGCTTTGCCTCGTTTATCCTTATTCCAATGGACGACTCGCAGAAGAATCACTTAAAGGCATATGGACTGGCTTATTGGGCTTTAAAAGGAGAACTGGAGATCCACTGGCTCACCAATTACCGCGGCGGAAGTTTTTTAATTCCAAATGCCAAGCCTGTTTCTAATGAATGTGTGATTCGCGGCATCAGTTATGAAACCATTTCCGATGCTCAAAAAAATTCTATTCTTGCTGATATTGCAAATCCTGAGGTAAACCAGGATGCAATAAAACTTGAAAAAGCCCCGCGTATTGCTGTATACTCACCAAAAGGCAAGCAGCCCTGGGATGATGCAGTAACGCTTGTACTTAAGTATGCAGAAATTCCTTATGATGTTGTATACGATGAGGAAATATTTCTGGATAAATTAAAAGATTACGATTGGCTTCACCTGCACCACGAAGATTTTACAGGGCAGTACGGAAAATTTTACGCCCAGTTTAACTACGCGGCCTGGTATCAGAATGAAGTAAAAGACAATGAAGCTATGGCAAAAAAATTAGGCTTCACTAAAACTTCGTTAATGAAACTACACAGCGCCAAAAAAATAAAAGATTTTGTGTTTAACGGTGGCTTTCTGTTTGCCATGTGCAGCGCTACTGACAGCTATGACATTGCACTGGCCGCCGAGGGAATTGACATTTGCGAGTCGGTGTTCGATCATGATCCGATGGATAAAAACGCAAACAGTAAACTTGATTATTCGAAAGGCTTTGCGTTTGAAAATTATAAACTGAGTATGAATCCGATGGAGTACGAATATTCAACGATTGATACTTATGGTTCGCGAAGAAATTTTGGAATGACACAAAAGACCGATCTTTTTACGCTGTTCGAGTTTTCTGCCAAGTGGGATCCTGTGCCAACGATGCTTTGCCAGAATCATACGAATACCATACAAGGCTTCTGGGGACAAACAGCGGCCTTTGATAAAAAGTATATCAAGAAAAACGTTTTGATCCTGGGCGAAGCGAAAGCCTTTGGCGAAGCCAGGTATATTCATGGCGATCATGGTAAAGGCACCTGGACCTTTTATTCAGGACACGATCCCGAAGATTACGAACACAGGGTAGAGGAGCCACCCACCGATTTGTCGCTGCATCCGAATTCTCCCGGCTACAGGCTTATATTAAATAATATTCTTTTCCCTGCTGCAAAAAAGAAAAAGCAAAAAACCTAAGCTATCAACTTCATTCTAAAAATATTAATTTCAGCGCTCGCTGTTTTCCTGGTTTCTAATATTGCGCCCGGAGTAAAAGTGGACACATACATGTCGGCTATTCTAGTGGCAGTGGTACTTGCATTTTTAAACCAGATCGTAAAACCTATTCTTACTATCCTTACCATACCAATAACAATAGTCACTCTTGGATTATTTCTATTGGCAATAAACGCCTTTATCATTCTTTTCGCAGAAAAATTAGTGAGCGGTTTTCACGTCGCAGGTTTTTGGTACGCGTTGTTGTTCAGCTTAATTTTATCTCTTATTACGGGAGTATTGAATTCGTTATTTGGGGTGCGGGAAATTAAGAAAGACGAGGGCTAGTGTTTTATTATTATTTTCCGGGACAATTGCCCCTCGTTGCCATCAATCTTTAAAACATATGCCCCTTCGGATATATTTGTGGTGTTGATAAAATCATTAATGTTTCCGTTATAAGTCTTTTTATAAAGGGAAATTCCGTTAAGTGAAATAAGACTTAAGGTTGTGGGGTAGTCCCGTTTTAGTTGCACAGTAAAACCCGAATTCGCGGGACTTGGATATACAAGAAGATCGTATTTTAAAGAGATTTCTTTTTCTTTGAGTTTAACTGCTTCTGTAGGATCTAAAATATAAATTCCATTTACACTGTTTAGGGCAATCAGGTACTTCCCGTTGAAATTGCTCGTACACTTAGTTATTGCAGTGCTGCTGCCTGAGTTTGAGTTATATGTTGAGAAACTCCCTAGTTTTACCGGTTTCAAGGGCTCGTCAATACTATATAAGAACAAGCCCATATTATTATATGAAATAACCCACTTCTCGTTTAACGCACAAAAATATTTTTTTCCTCCCCCTGGCAAAAACAAAGCATTGTTATTAAAAATGTAAAGTCCGTTCTTACTTAAAAAAATTTCATCTTCCAGAGTATATGGATATTGTGTTTTAATCAGAATATTATTTAAGACGAAATGATTATAAAAAGTATTCTGATTATTGGTGTTCGGAACACTATCTATCGCGGAAAATTTATTTAATAGCGTGTCAAAATGCAGCATAAATAGTCCTTTGTTTCCGCATGATGCGTATAACGTGTCATTTTGCATACTTATTGAATTAACGGACGAGAGAGCGGGAATATCTTTTGAAAGGGAGTCAAGAACTACAAAATTTTGAGGAGAAGATATATTGGTAACAATTATATTGGTGCCGGATTTTATTGAGTACATAAGGTTGTTGCTGAAGATCCTACTATAGATAGAAGCCGGTGTTTGATACATGCCTAAAAAGAGCAGACTACTCGGAAAAAATGTTTTGTCATAAATGTAAACATTATCATAAACATCAAAAAAGTAACAATAATTTTTATGAACATAAAGATTTTTAAACGGTTCGCTAAAGATTGAAGTGATTGAATCCATTTTAACCGGAAGTTTTGGGTCGGTTATGTCGACGAAATAGATATTTTCAAGCGAATTAAAAACCACGTATTCACGGCCTATAGAGTTTTGATAAAACGTCGCGAAGGAATAATATTTATTGGAATATGTGTACGTACTATAACCCTGGAGCTGCGACATTACTTCCATCTTATCAGCTATATAACCTTGCTGGGAGACGCCTCTGAAAAAGCAATAAGTGAAAAGCATGAAAATGATAGCCCGTTTCATTTATGAGTAATTAATATTTTTTTTACAGACCTGCAATCCTCCCCTTCCACTTTTAGCAGATAAAATCCGTTTGGCAACATTTCTGTATTAATCTTATCACTAAAGGCTCCGGAAAAATTTCTGGAATAGATTAATTGTCCCTCAGGAGAAAATAGTTGGATCTTACCATTTGATTGAGCTTTGGCTAGCACTTCCACGTATTGCGAAGCTGGAATGGTAAAAGCTGTAATACACGCAGAGGTAGTATCATTTTCCTTTTTGGGAGGAATGTTTCCAAACGCTTCACTAGCATCAAGAAAAAAGGCTCCATTATTCATGTCAAGAGTTATAATTGTTTTACTGGGTAAAAATGGATACGCACCATAATTTCCCACGTAATCACCTGTATAATATCCCTGGTCTATTCCGGAAAGCGTATATGTGTCAAAAAAGCCGGCGCGTTTTACGTTATAGGGGTCTTTGATCTCATAAATCTGCAATCCGTCTTCATAACATGAAATTAACGCCCAGTCATTGCCTATAATGTAAGGATTGTGTGGAGTAGTATAAGGCCCTGGAAGAAAAGAAGATGCTGGTTGTATATTTTGAAGATTACTTACATCCACGATACGAATAGGCTGCGCGGCTGGAATCTCATCGCAAAAAATTAGGTATTTACCATTTTGGGTTAAAAAATTGCTGTGATTATATCCTTGTAAGCTATATCCTGAATAGGTTCCTAACATATTGAATTTATTATTTATACTGTCGTATTTTAACACTTCAATGCCGTTATTTCCCCCGCTTAGATATAGAGTGTCGTGTCTGGAATATAAATCATGGGCCCCCACAAAAGAGAATTCAGAGGTAGTTGAATGTAAAAATACGGGCTGCTCAGGATTTAAAAGACTAAAAACACCTACGCGCAAATTTGCATTTGGTAAGATTCGTAAGGATGAACAGTAAAGCTTATTTCCATCGATCCAAATAGTGTGACTTGTATAGAGTACATTAGTCCCTGTGCTTACAACATGAACGCTATCGGGCAAATAACGCATATCAATAATTTTTAATCCTTCCCCGCATTCTGTGGTTACATAGCAATAATTTCTAAAGTTTTTAATCTCTCGCCAATTACAATACTTGCCTGCAACGTAATCGCATACCACAGGCAAAGAAGGATTGGTAATATCTATAAAGTATGTCCCATTTGTACCTCCAATAAGAGCGTATTCTCTTTGTTTATCTTCCTGATACCAGCCCCAGCATCCACCATACTTTTGGCCAAGTAAGCTGTCTTTATTGGGATTGGAGACCGATAAAAGTTTTATTTTCTCAGAAGGATAATCCTGCGACTGGCCCGTTAACAGGCTGTTATTTAAAACAAGAAAAAAAAGAATGGCAGCAAGCTTTTTCATCGGTAACCAAATTTAATAGAATTATCTATTGTACACTACCTTTTTTCTTAATTGGACGTTTTTTCCAAATAACTGGTTGGATTAATAAAACGCCAGAAATTTATTCAAACAAAAAAAGGGAACATCTCTGCTCCCCTCTAATCACTACGAACCAATAACTGTTAACTAATAACCTTACTGCGCTTCCATTTTTTTACCCTCACGCTTACGTGTGTTTTCATCTAAATAAATTTTACGTAAACGGATATGCTGAGGTGTAATTTCAACGTACTCATCACCCTGAATATATTCCATTGCTTCTTCTAAAGAGAATTTAATTTTTGGAACGATGCGCATTTTCTCATCTGTTCCGCTGGCACGCATGTTGGTTAACTGCTTCTCTGTACAAACATTTACTACTAAATCGTCAGGACGAATATGTTCTCCGATGATCATTCCAGGATAAATTTCTTCACCAGCTTCGATAAAGAATTTTCCGCGATCCTGTAATTTATCAATTGAATAAGCAACGGCGTTACCTTTATCCTTGCTGATCAATACACCTGCAATACGGCTTGGGATATGGCCTTTCCACGGTTCAAACGCTTTAAAGCGATGCGCCATGATAGCTTCTCCGGCAGTTGCGGTTAATACATTATTACGTAAACCAATAATTCCACGGGCAGGAATTTCAAACTCAATGTGAGTTAAATCTCCTTTTGGTTCCATGATGGTTAAATTTCCTTTACGCTGAGTAACCAAATCAATTACCTTGCTTGAGGACTCCTGAGGAACGTCAACAGTTAAAACCTCGATAGGCTCACACTTTTGGCCATTGATCTCCTTAACGATAACCTGCGGCTGGCCCAATTGTAATTCATAACCTTCGCGACGCATGGTTTCAATTAATACCGATAAGTGAAGAATACCACGGCCAAACACCAGGTAAGAATCAGGCGAACCCGTTTCTTCCACGCGCATTGCCAAATTCTTTTCTAATTCTTTGTATAAACGGTCGCGTAAGTGACGGGATGTTACATATTTTCCGTCTTTACCAAAAAATGGCGAGTTGTTAATCGTAAACAACATGCTCATGGTTGGCTCATCAATATGCATCAAAGGCATTCCTTCAGGAGTTTCAAAATCGGCAACTGTATCACCTATTTCAAAACCTTCAATGCCTGTAAAGGCACAAATATCGCCGGTTTCAACTTCGGTAACTTTTACCTTACCTAAACCGTCGAAAATATATAATTCTTTAATTCTTGATTTTTGAACTCTGCCATCACGTTTAACAACGCTCACCGGCATGTTTTCTTTAATTATTCCGCGGAACACACGTCCTACGGCGATACGGCCAATAAAAGAGGAATAATCCAAAGATGTGATCTGGATCTGTAAAGTACCTTCACGCTTTGGCGCAGTAGGAATTTTATCAATAATCGTATCTAACAAATAAGTAATATCCGTGGTTGGATTTTTCCAATCAGCGCCCATCCATCCTTGCTTGCTCGAACCGTAAACAGTAGGAAAATCTAACTGATCTTCGTTTGCTTCAAGGTTAAAAAACAGATCAAATACGTTATCGTGTACTTCATCAGGACGACAATTCGGCTTATCTACTTTATTAATTACAAGAATCGCTTTTTTACCTGCTGCGATTGCTTTTTGTAACACGAAACGTGTTTGAGGCATCGGGCCTTCAAAGGCATCTACTAATAAGATAACACCGTCAGCCATGTTCATTACACGCTCTACTTCACCTCCAAAGTCAGCGTGACCCGGAGTGTCAATGATATTGATCTTGGTTCCTTTATAAGTAACAGAAACGTTCTTTGCCAGAATGGTAATTCCGCGTTCGCGTTCAAGGTCGTTGTTATCTAAAATTAATTCACCCGTTTGTTGATTGTCGCGAAATAAATTACAGGTATGTAATATTTTATCTACTAACGTGGTCTTTCCGTGGTCAACGTGGGCAATAATGGCAATGTTTCTAATTATGGACATTTGTATTTTTTTAAGGTCGCAAAGATAGTGAATTTTTATCAAAAAGCCTGATTAATTGCCAGTTATGGGGTTAAGGCTTGTTAAATAAGGGAAGAGTTGAAATTAAAGAGGGGTCCCTTAACTTCTGACAGGGTTTCGGAACCCTGTCAGAGGTTAGGGTGTATTTACCACTTATATTCTTTCACCACATCTACAAAAAACTTTACTTTTTCTTTATCGATGTCGGGATACAGGCCGTGGCCCAGGTTGCAGATATAGCGGTCTTTTCCAAAGGCCTTCAGCATGGAATGCGTTTCTGCAAGGATTGTTTTTTCATCCGCATACAATAAGCAGGGATCAGCATTGCCCTGCAAAGTCTTGCTTCCCGCTTCCTGTCGCGCTTTTAAGGGATCAATGGTCCAGTCGAGGCCAATGCTGTTGCAGGAGGTTTGGGAAATATTTTTAACCGCGTAATGCGCATCTTTTGCAAACACCGTAACGGGTGCCAGCGGCGAAAGGGCATCACAAATTTTTGAAATGTATTTTAAAGAAAATTCGTAATACATTTTTTCGCTGAGAACGCCTGCCCATGAGTCGAAGATCTGAAGGAGATCGGCTCCGGCGGCCACCTGTCCTTTTAAATAATTAATAGAACTTTGAGTGATTTTTTCTAAAAGTTGATGAGAAAGATCAGGATGTGTATATAAGAATTGTTTGGCCTTGCTAAAGGTTTTGCTTCCGCTTCCTTCAATCATGTATGCGAATAACGTCCAGGGGGCGCCACAGAAGCCTATAAGCGGCACGCGGCCGTTCAGTTCTTTTTTGGTTAAAGCAAGCGCCTTCATTACATAATCAAGATCACCAGCATCGGCAATTTTTAATTTATCAATATCAGCTTTTGTTTGAATGGTAGAGGGGAAGCGTGGCCCCTTGGCTTCTATCATCTCATAAGGAAGTCCCATTGCTTCGGGGATAACCAGAATATCGCTGAAAATAATAGCGGCATCTACTCCCAGTATATCCACAGGCTGAATGGTAACTTCAGAAGCCAGTTCCGGATTCTTTACAAATTCAACGAAGTTTTTTGCTTTGGCGCGGGTTGCACGGTATTCGGGTAAAATCCTTCCTGCCTGGCGCATCAGCCAAACCGGCGCGCGTTCTACGGATAGTCCTTTAGCAGCGCGTAATAGTAAATCGTTTTGTAACATCTGCTGCAAATGTAAAGTTTATTGGCATAACGCAGCTAAAAAAAACAGGAACGACGAAGGGGAAATAAATGATGAACGGTTTATCTAAACGAACAGATAACTGTACCTTGCCTGTTCAAATTACGACATGAAAAACGTATTAATAGCCTCGGCAATTTTAGCATCTATCTCAATTAACGCACAGGAACATTTCTGCGCGAAAGCAAAACAGGGTTCGGCCGAGGCGCTTATTAGGCATCAGCAAAGAACTTCAGCGCTGGTGCCGCAGATTTCACATGAATTAAAGTATGATGTTAAGTTTGTGCATTTGATGCTTAATGTTGAACGCACCACCAAATTTATCAACGGTGGAGTAAAAACAGTGGCTACTGTTACGGCTTCTACACTTGATACATTCGCCTGTCTTCTTCATCAAAATCATACCATCGATTCTATCCGTTTTAACGGAGCGCTCTCTGCATTTACCAGAAAAGACAGCATGGTGAAAGTTGCACCGCCATTGCCGCTTATTAACGGACAATCGTTTACAGTTACAGTGTATTACAAAGGTAATCCTCCAACAGGAGGTTCTGCTATTGGAAGCGGCTTCAGTAACGGTACATCCGGTTCGTGGGGTAACCAGGTTACGTGGAGTTTGAGTGAAAGCATTGTGGCCTATCATTGGTGGCCTTGCAAGCAGATCCTCCGCGACAAAATTGATTCCAGCTGGGTGGATATAACAACCGATTCTCTTAATAAGGCGGGGTCAAACGGATTACTAAAAAATGTAGTAACAGTGGGAAGTAAAAAACGTTTTGAGTGGCGTTCAAAATATCCTATTGATTATTATTTGATTTCGGTAGCTGTGGCAAAATATAAAGAATATGATCTTTACGCGCATCCGCTTTACCTTCCAAACGACTCTATTCTGATTCAAAATTATATTTATGATAATGCTATAAATAACCCCGCCTGGAATTCACAGAAACTTGCGCTTAATAAAATGCCGCAGGTTCTTGAGTTCGAAAGTAAAATGTATGGCATGTATCCTTTTTATAAAGAAAAGTACGGACATTGTATGGCACCTTTTGGCGGAGGAATGGAACATCAGACCATGACCAGCCTTGGTTTTTTCGATTATTATATAGACGCGCACGAATTAGGACATCAGTGGTGGGGTGATAACGTAACATGCAAGGGCTGGGGCGACATCTGGATCAACGAGGGATTTGCGGTATATACTGAACTGCTGGTGTCTCAATACCTTGATAACGCAAATTTCGTGAGTAAATTGAACAGTACTCATAACAACGTTATGCAGCAGCCCAATGGCAGCATCTATTTTACCGGCGTTGATACTTTGAACGCGAACAGAATTTTCGACTCGCGCTTAACCTACGATAAGGGGGGCTCAATTATTCACACGCTGAGATTTGTTACAAATAATGACTCGCTTTGGTTCAATACGCTCCGCGGCTTTCAAAACACCCATAAGAACAGCACGGCTTCCACCACAGACTTTATGAATTATTACACCGCACAAACCGGAATTAATTCTACACAGTTTTTTAACCAGTGGTATTATGGAGAAGGCTATCCAACCTTTACGGTAAAATATAATTTTGTTGGAAACACCTGTTATATAAAAAGCACGCAAACAACAAGTTTTCCGTCTTCTGTTCCTTTATTCATCACACCTATGGAATACAAGCTGACTCGTTCCGGCGCTCCTGATACAATCGTAAGGGTTAACCATGTTAATGCCATTGAAAACTATTCCTTTACCGTTTTGGGAACTGTAACAGGCCTTACCTGTGATCCTAATAACTGGGTAATCAACAAAGTTGTAGGCCCTACCGTGGATGCTACGTTAAATATTAACGAGATGGAAAACAAGTTGGATCAGGTAAATATTGGGCCAAATCCAACGAAAGGAAGTGTTACTATCAGCGGCGACGCAGTTGATGGCAGTATTGAGGTGAGAGATCTGAATGGTAAACAACTATTAAAAACAAATGTAACCGGAAATAGCAGTATCGATCTTGGTAATTTTTCAAATGGAGTTTATACGTTGAAATACAGCGACAAGAACGGTAATTCCTTCATCAAAAAAATAGTAAAACAGTAGGCTGGTATTTATTCAGCGCCTTTTATGATTTTACATTTACGTGTAAAAAGAGTGTTTTTCATTTCAAGGATATAGACACCGGGGGCAAGATCGCTGACTACAACCAGTTCTGAAGTAAGATCCTCCAGGCGTTGTGAAATGACGCGTTTACCGGTGACATCGTAAATTTTTATATCCACGTTTTTTGTAGTGTCGCTAATGGCGGAAATATCAAAATGTATTTTATCGCGAAACGGATTAGGATAAATGTGGAGTTGCGACGCCCCTGAAAATTCCCGGATAG
>JACDDR010000081.1 GCA_013816895.1 Bacteroidota bacterium | reverse complement strand
GGTGTGCCCTCGTTATCGGAAGTCAGGCATACGAGATCTAATCCCGATAATGCAACATCCACTTCTTTTATCCAGCTGGTGAAAATAAAAGGAGCTTCCCCGATGCCGTTTTCTGTATAAGATAATTTTTTCTCTACAATATAATTCTTCAGGGCCGCTTTGGTTTCCCCGTCGCCAATAATTAAAGCTTTTATTTTTCGGGTTGAATTTTTAAGCACGTACTCAATTGCATCAATAAACAAATAATGGTTTTTAATTGGGGCAAGTCGGCCAATAATTCCCAGCGCCAGTTCATCCACGGCCAAATTGTATTTTTCGCGAAAGGCTTTTCTTTTTACATCTGTACCAAGGGTAAATCGCCCCAGGTCAAATCCCAAAGGCACAACTTCCATTTTTTCGGGAGTACAGATTTTATGAATTTCTGTCAGCTGTTGTTTTTGAATATTGCTGATGGCAATAATTGCGGTGCTTTTTTTTGCAAGGAAACGTTCAATTGACTTAAAGATCTTTGTTTTATAATCCGAAAAATAATTATTGAATACATGGCCATGGAACGTATGGATAATAACCGGCACACCGCAATGCCACGCTGCGAGCCTGCCTATAGCACCTGCTTTGCTTGCATGTGTATGCACAATGTCGGGTTTAAATTCACGAATTATTTTTTTTATTTCGCGGTAAGCCTTGTAATCATTCATAGGGTTTATGCTCCTTCTCAACTGCGGAATGATTCTGGGTTTCAAACCAAGCGATTGCGGAATGAACAGTGAACTTTCTTCTCCTTCTTCTTCCGGACCACCGATCAATAAAGTTTCGTAATCCGGCGGAAGATATTTTGTGAGATAGGAAACATTATAAGTAATGCCCCCGAGATTAAACCGGTTTATGATACGCAGAATTTTAGGCATTGGGTTTAATGTATTCGTTAAAATTCTGAAGCCAGCTCTCAAACACAATAATTGCCCAAAGTTTGGAGGCACTGTCTTCCGGGCTTGAGGAACACATTTCAGTGTTTAATTTTTGAATGTAACTGTAATTCAAAAGTTTTTCTTCTTTAATCTTTTCTTCCGAAAGCCAGTCGTTCATTACTGTGCTCTGAAGCGAGGTGCTGAGCCATTTCTGCAGTGGTAATTCAAATCCTTTCTTTGCTCTTTCAAAAATACTTTTAGGCAAAAGATGACTGAATTCCTTATGAAGAATTATTTTTTGTTTGTTGGAATTGATTTTAAGTTCGCGGTTAAGATTGAGTGCATATTCCACCACGCGGTAATCCAGGAAAGGATTCCGGATCTCGATGCCGTGCCGCATACTGAACCTGTCGGCTTTCACAAGCATATCATCGGCCAGTACAATTTTAAGGTCCAGTAAATCTTCACGGTTAAAGGTTGTTTTCCCCAATTTAAAAATAGAATCGAAATACGAAGGATTAGTTTCACTTAACAGTTCACACACTTCTGTGTCTGTTGAAATAGATGCGAGGTATTTGAATGTTTCGGTTTCACTTAAATTCTGAATGGAATTAAATTTTGTGATACGCCTTTTTATATTTCCAATCCGTGAGTTTCTGGAACCGGTGTTAAAGGCCATTAAAGGCCTGGCCACATCTGCAAGGAACCGGTATTTAAAATCCGATTTTAAGAATATGGCCTTGTGTTTATAATAACCTTTGAAAAGCTCATCAGCGCCATCTCCGCTCAAAGCAACTTTTACTTTTTTAGCGGTAAGTTTGCTTAACATGTAAAAATTAAATGCCGAAGAATCTGCAAAGGGTTCATCAATTCCCTGTAAGAAAGGCTCTATGTTTTCTATAAAATCATTTTCAGAAAGTTTAAAGGTGCTGTGATTGGAGTTGATGTGGCGCGAAACCTGTTCCGCAAAATCCGTTTCATCAAAGTAAGACTCGTCTTTAAATCCGATGCTGAATGTTTGCAGATCGGGTTTGTGTTTAATGGCCAGTGCGGATATAATGGAAGAGTCCATTCCACCGCTCAGAAAACTACCCACCGGAACATCGGCAACCAATCTTAATCTTACCGAGTCATTCAGCAACTCATCCAGCTTTTGCGTTTGAACAGTTTTTTGCGGCTGGTACCATTTTACAAGTTCAATCTCTTTGTTTTTTATTTCGATATAATGTCCCGGAAGCATCCGGTAAACATTTTTAAAAATAGTTTCATGGCCGCTGCAGTAATTGAGCCTGAAATAAGAATATAAAAGGTCTTTATTGAGTTCTTGTGCCCCGGCGAGTTCCATCAGGGGTTTAAGCTCGGAAGCGAAAATAAATTTTTCTTTGTCCAGATAAAAATACAGAGGTTTAACGCCAAGCCTGTCACGTACCAGGAAGAAAGAATTATTCGCTTCATCATAATGTGCAAATGCAAAAAAGCCGTTCAGTTTATTTAAGCAGTTTGTTTTTTCTTTTTCGAAAAGATCAAACAATACTTCCACATCGCTGTTCGCCCCCGGTCTTAATTCTTTATAATTAAAAATTTCGCCGTTAAAGACCATTCCACTTTGTTTATTACCGGCAAGATAAGGTTGGTTGCTGTTATCGCTGGTATCGATAATGCTTAAACGCGAGTGATAAAATGTACAATTATTAAATTGGTGAAACGCCTGATGGTCAGGTCCACGGTGCTTTAACAGCTCTACTATTTTTGAATGGTTGTTAAACCTTTTTGAAATGTTTGTGTCTAAATAATATGATCCCGCAATACCGCACATTTGTTTGTAAATATACTCTATACTATGCTAAAAATATAACTATATTTAAGTGCTATTTTGAAAACCCCTTTATTCATAACCATTTCTTTTCTGATTACATTTTGCGGAACACTTTTCTCGCAACAGCTGCGCTTTAAGCATATTACCAGCGAAGATGGATTAAGTACGAATTATATTACTGCTATTTTACAGGACGATAAAGGTTTCATGTGGTTTGGTACACAGGATGGATTAAATAAATACGATGGTTTTCAGGTAAAAGTTTTTAAAAACGATCCTACTAATCCAAACTCCCCGACCTCCTCAGAAATTACCTGCATGCATCAGTTAAAGCCGGATCTTATGATAATAGGAACTCTTGCCGGAATTAATTTTTTTAACCCTGTTACACAAACTTTTTCTCAGTTAAAACTCAAAGGGCTTCAGGTAAAAATAAATTGCATATCACCTTATACTGAAAATACCATCCTTGTTGGAACAGAAGATGGACTGTTCATTTTAGACATTAATACAAAAACCACAAAAGCTATTTCATTACCCGAAGTAAATATCAATGTAACTTCCATTCTGGTGCATGCAGGAGTTGGATACATAGGTACTACGGAAAAAAGTCTTTGGCTTTACAGAGATGGGAAATTTGAACGGGCTGGAATTCAAAAGCTGGATTTTACCGGCTTCGCGCTGGGGGAACTGGATGTGATCACCAAAATAAAAGAATACGGCGGAAAACTTTATGTGGGTACACTCGATGGGATTTTTATGATGGATAAAAGTACGTTTGAAGTATACAGGAAAATTTCATTCGGTGAAAAAAACTGCGATCATATTAAAGATATTGAAATCAAGGATAATAAAATGTTCTGCGCCACCAACTGCGGTTTTATTGTTTACAAACTCATCACAGATGAAAGTATGTTTTTCATAAAAGGGGAAGATGATTATTCATTGAACAGTATTTCCGCAACCTGCGCGTTTATTGATTCTGAAAAAAACATCTGGGTGGGAACTAATCTGGGAGGAGTAAACGTATCCTTTGCCCAATCGCTCAAATTCAGTAATTCTAATTTTCATTACGAAACTGATTTTAATAACATCTATTCTTTTTATGAGGAAAAAAATGGAAATGTTTGGCTGGGAGGCGTTAAACACCTTAATGTGCTCAATATTGGCACCGGTCACAAAGCCGATTACTCAAAGCTCCTGGAGGCAAATACCGCGCTTTGTATTACTCAGGAGTCTGAAAATATTTTCTGGATAGGAACCTGGGGAGAAGGAATAATCCGTTTCGATCGGTCAACGGGCAAGTCCACAAAACACCTGAGTAAAGAACTCGGCGGCACCGTGCTGTGTTTAAAGATTCACGGGAATAGTCTTTACGCAGGTACTGTTGGGGATGGTTTATTCAAAATAGATCTGAACACATTTCACACAAAACAGTTTACGGAAAAGGATGGCCTTCCTAATCCCAGCATCAACACCATTTTTGAAGATACTAAAAAGAACGTGTGGATTGGAACTTACGATGGCGGACTGGTTAAGATGAAAACTTATGAGGAAGGTGGAAAGCTTCCGATCCTGGATAAATATAAAAATGAAGGCAGGGGAGGGCAGATTGCTTCCAATATTATTTTGGGAATTAATGAAGATAAAAATGGCCATATTTGGGTGGCAACATCTAATGGACTAAGCAAGCTGTTAAAAGACAATACATTTTATAATTTCTATGAAAAGGATGGATTGGCCAATTCTTATCTTTATTCGATCTTAAAAGACAGTCTGAATAATTTCTGGATGAGTTCAAACGGCGGCGTGATCCGTTTCAATCCATTACAGCCCGAGAATGAAATCACCTTTAAAAATTACGGGATCAAAGACGGTTTAACCAACAAGGAATACAACATGGGTGCGGCGCTTTCCAGCAAGAAAGGCACCATGTATTTTGGCGGAGCAAGAGGGTTTAATGTGTTTCGTCCAACGAGTATTAAAGACAATCTGCACCCGCCTCCAACCTATATTATAAATTACAAACGCGGTGGAAATGATATTATTACTGATTCGGTAATAACATTTAAAAAGCATTTGAATCTAAGCTGGCGCGAAAACTATTTTCAGTTTGAGGTTGTAGCCCTGGATTACACCGATCCTACAAAAAATAAATTCAGATATAAACTGGAAGGGTATGATAACGATTGGTCAGCCCCCACAAACGTGCGTTATATTTCATACACTGCTTTGCCAGGCGGAGAATACATCTTTAAAGTAAAAGGCGCCAATAACGATGGCACCTGGAATGAGACCCCTTGCGAGATCCAGATCACCGTGGTGCCGCCGTTCTGGAAAACAAAATGGTTTTATGTTCTGGTATTTGTTTTTGCTCTAGGAGGAATTTACGGTTTCACCCAATATCGAACCAAAGCCATTAAAAAGGAAAATAAAATTCTTGAAAATAAAGTTGCTGAACGAACAAAAGAACTGGAAGAAAAGAACAGGGATATTACAAGCAGTATTGAGTATGCGAAAAGAATCCAGGAAGCAATTCTTCCTTCCAAGGATCATATTTTTTCACGGTTCGAAAAAGCCTTTATCCTTTATAAGCCAAAAGATATTGTAAGTGGCGATTTTTACTGGTTTGGTGAAAAGGAGGGTAATAAAATATTTGCTGTTGTGGATTGCACCGGTCATGGTGTTCCCGGCGCGTTCATGAGTATGATAGGGCATAACCTGCTGCATCAGATTATTCAGGAAAAAGGAATTGTAGATCCCGGTGAAATTCTGAACACGCTTCACAAAGGAGTGCAGGAAGCGTTGAGGCAGGGACAAAACGAAGTGAACACGAACGATGGAATGGATGTGTCCATTGTTGCAATTAATGAAGGCAAGGGGGAGATCAAATGGGCGGGTGCTAACAGGCCATTGGTTCTGATTAGCTTGGAAGGCAACATGGTTAAATACGATGGAAACAAATATCCTGTGGGCGGCGCTCAGATTGATGTGAAAAGAATTTTTACCACGCATACCATTAAGAAAGGGGCGCCTACGATGGCGTATATGTTCACCGATGGTTATGCGGATCAGTTTGGGGGAGATAAAGGCAAAAAATTTATGGTTAAGCGTTTTAACGAGGTGTTATTGAACATTTATTTGCATGATACCCTTGAGCAAAAACAAGCGCTGGAACGGCATCTGGAGAACTGGCGCCAGAACCACGAGCAGGTGGATGACGTTTTGGTTGTTGGCATTGCGATTTAAAAACTTTATATTATATTTGTAATAAGAAAAAAAATTGAAGATGAAAAGATTAATCAAAGCAATATTGTTTACAGCCTGTCTCTCATTTATTTTTATTAGCGGATGTAAGAAAAAGGAAACCGTTGAAGTGGATAACGAAACTCAGTCATCTGTTGACAATGCGGTGGCTGACCAGGAATATGCTGCTATAGTTCCGGCGGTTAACAACCATGCAATTAATACAAAAGGAACAGGTGTGGCCGGAAGGTTCTCATCAACTGCTTCTTCACCATGCGATACATTAACGTGGTTAAACCGCGCAACTGCAGATACCAACCTGGTAAACGGCAAATATGTAAAAGCTCCTTTATACGAATTGAATTTAGCTGGTGCCTGTGGTTCTTCTTTCAGCGATGGAAAGATACGCACCGGAAAATGGACCATCCGGATTACAGGTCCGATGAAAAATGTGGGAAGCCAGATGATCATAAAGCTGGTGAATCACAAAACCAACAGTACAATTACTTACGCTTGCGACAGTATGGTTATTACTACTATTAGTTCAAGCACGCTCAGTTCAACGTTTAATATTAAACTCATTAACGGAGTATGTTCAAGTTCAAGCTGGACAATCAAATACAGCTCCGACCGTACACTAACCCATTACATTCACGGAAATCCTTATGGAAGCGATCCTTTAACAAGTATTTATGGAACAGCGAACGGAATTAACCGTCAGGGCAGGGCCTTTACGGTGAATATTCCGCAAAACACCCCCCTTACTAAATACAAATCGTGTCAGTATATTCAAAAAGGTATTCTTACTTTAACGCCCGAAGGTTTTAAAGAAAGAATTGTTGACTTTGGATACAGTATTTCTCCGAACGTGGCAGGAGGGTGTGATGACGACGCAAGTTTCACGGTAAATGGTAATACAGTTGCCTTTAAATTAAAATAACCCCCCGGATTATGGGCAAACCATTTATGGTTGATGTTTTTGATATATACGATAAAATGGAGCGGAATAATATCCTGCTCTCATTTAAAGGCGAAATAACCTCTGATCTTCTTACCTCTATTCTCCAGATCATGGAAAATAAAATGGAGAACATGCAGGAGGAGCCCAAAATGAAAAAAAAGGTTTACAACGTTCTGGTTGAATGCCTCCAAAATCTTTACCACCACCTGGATGAAACCGCAGAGGGCGAGAACAGCGAAAAAGTAAGATCCGCTATTTTCATGATAGGTAAACTCGAAACAAAATACTCTATATTTACAGGCAATTATATTTTAAATGAAAACATCCATGGTCTTAAAACGAGACTGGATGAAGTAAATTCCCTTAGCAAGGAAGAGCTTAAGGAGTATTACAAAAAGGTTCTTAATAATGGCGAAATGTCGTTAAAAGGCGGAGGCGGTTTAGGCATGATAGATATTGCCCGGAAAACAGGTGAAAAATTAGAGTATAATTTTTTGGATATTGACAATAAAGTTTCTTTCTTTACATTAAATATTAAAGTATCACAACAACAATAAGTACAACAATAAATAAAAAATACAATTATGGATAAATACGCAATTGAAGGCACGCCAAAAACACCAAGTATCAGTTTTGATTTAAACGGCGGAGTATTAGAAATAAAAGGTCGTTCAATACCTGAAAATTCTATCGAGTTTTATAAGCCTTTAGTAGATGCTCTGGACAAGTATACATCTGCTGCAAAACCTGCAACAACTGTTAATGTTCAGCTCGAGTATTTTAACACCTCGTCCTCAAAATGTATTTTAGATGTTTTCAAAAAACTGGAAGGCATTCATAAGGGAGGCAGCGCTGTAACCATCAACTGGCATTACGAAGAAGATGATGAAGATATGCTTGAAGCAGGCGAAGATTACCAGGCAATCATCAATGTGCCATTCAAAATGGTAATGGTAGCTGAGTAAATTACCTCTTTTTTATATTACACCTCCTGCATTTGCAGGGGGTTTTTTTGTTATATTTGCATCCTAAAAATTAACACACTATGTCATCTAAAATTGTTGAGTTATTGGGCACGCAGGCCGACAGTTTATTAAATCATTCCTGCAAAACCATTGCAAAAGAACATATTCATTTGCCGGGTAATGATTTTATTGACAGGGTGTTTGCGCCATCCAACCGTAGTCCACAGGTTCTAAGAAGTCTCCATCAGTTATATAACACAGGTCGTTTATCCGGAACAGGTTACATGAGCATTTTACCCGTTGATCAGGGAATTGAACACAGCGCCGGTGCTAGCTTCGCTCCTAATCCAATGTATTTCGACAGTGAAAACATTGTAAAGCTTGCCATTGAAGGCGGCTGTAACGCTGTTGCTTCTACCTATGGCGTGCTCGGGTCAGTAGCCCGCAAATACGCGCATAAAATTCCTTTTATTGTAAAAATAAATCATAACGAAATACTAAGCTATCCTAATAAGTTTGATCAGATCATGTACGGCAGCGTTGAAGACGCCTGGAACATGGGTGCTGTTGCGGTTGGCGCTACCATTTATTTCGGATCTGCCGAAAGCGGTCGCCAGATTATGGAAGTGTCGCAGGCTTTTGAAAGGGCGCATGAACTCGGCATGGCAACTATCCTATGGTGTTATACCCGTAACAACGCGTTCAAAAAGGATGGCGTGGATTACCACACGGCTGCAGATCTTTCTTCACAGGCCAATCATCTTGGGGTAACGATACAGGCCGATATCATCAAGCAAAAATTATCCGATAAAAACGGCGGTTACCTTGCAGTAGGCCATGGTAAAACACATCCAAAGGTGTATTCTGAATTAACAACCGATCATCCGATTGATCTTTGCCGCTACCAGGTTGCAAACTGCTACATGGGCCGCAACGGCCTTATTAACAGCGGCGGCGAAAGCAAAGGCGAAAGCGATCTTTCGGAAGCGGTTACAACTGCAGTAATCAATAAACGCGCAGGCGGACAAGGATTGATCAGCGGACGTAAAGCATTCCAGAAACCAATGAAAGAGGGTGTTTCATTATTGAATACCATTCAGGATGTTTATCTTGATAAAACAGTTACAATCGCTTAACGAAATTAGATTTAAGATTTAAAGAAGTTAGATTTCTAATTTTTAAAATCTTAAATCTTAAATCTTAAATTCAAAAACATGGGCTGGTTTAAAAGATTAAAAGAAGGAATTACCACTTCCACGAAAGAAAAGAGAGAGACTCCGGAAGGCTTGTGGTATAAGTGTCCTTCATGCAAAAAAATTCACACTTCGCAGGATCATCTGAGTAATAAATATGTTTGTTCTGAGTGCGGGTACCACGAACGCATTGGCAGTAAGGAATATTTTGAAATTATTTTCGATGATAATCAGTTTACTGAATTGAATGAAAATCTTGTGAGTGGCGATCCTCTGAATTTTACCGATACTAAACAATATACCGACAGGCTTACCGATACCATTCATAAAACCGGTTTGAAAGATGCGCTGCGAAGTGCTCACGGTAAGGTGAATAATCAGGACTTAATGGTGTGTTGCATGGATTTTACTTTCATCGGAGGAAGCATGGGCAGCGTAGTAGGTGAAAAAATAGCGCGTTCTATCGACTATTGCATCAAAACCAGAACGCCTTTGCTTGTAATTTCTAAAAGCGGTGGTGCCAGGATGATGGAAGCGGCCTTCAGTTTGATGCAGATGGCCAAAACTTCTGCCAAATTAAGCCAGCTGGCTCAAAACCATATTCCTTATATTTCATTATTAACCGACCCTACAACCGGTGGAGTTACTGCTAGTTATGCAATGCTGGGAGATCTTAATATTGCTGAACCTGGCTCACTCATTGGATTTGCAGGCCCGAGAGTAGTAAAAGAAACGATTGGAAAAGACCTTCCAAAAGGATTCCAGACAGCCGAATTCGTTCTGGAACATGGCTTTCTTGACAAAATAATACCACGCACTGAACTTAAGGAAAAGCTGGCTAGTCTGCTTAAAATGTTAAAAAACTGATCCTTTACTCATTAGGTGCTCAAATTGACCCAAAACCTGGGCATTTCGGCCAACCTTTTCCTATCTTTATTCGTATTAATAGCAGGGAACAACTGTTTTTATGAATATCCAGCCACAATTAATTGCTCTGTGTATTAAACGCGACCGCAAGGCTGAGTATGAGCTGTATAAAAACACGTACAGCTATCTCATAAGTATTTGTATGCGCTACACCCGGGATAAAGACACTGCGTCTGAAATCCTGAATGTTGGCTTCATGAAAATTCTCACCAATCTCGAAAAATATAACCTTGCCATTCCTTTTAAAGTGTGGATCCGTAAGATTATGGTGAACACCCTTATTGACGAATACCGTAAAAATAAAAGGGAGAGAGAAAAAGTTACGTATGTTGAAGAGTATTATGATTCCTCCGGATTTTCAGAAGCCAACGAGGCAATCAGTAAATTCGATTGCAAGCAAATTTATGATCTGATCAACAAATTGCCGGAAGCCACAAAGCAGGTGTTTAACCTGTTCGTAATTGATGGGTACGCTCACAAAGAAATCGCGGATATGCTTGGCATCAGTGAAGGAACATCAAAGTGGCACCTGAATGCGGCAAGAACAAAATTAAAGGAACAAATAGACAGAAAAGTATTAATTCACAACTAAGTAAAACAATGAAACCCGAACAGGAATTTGATAAAATTATACAACAGCGGATAGAAGAAGCAGAAGGCGATTTTCCATTTGATGAAAACAATTGGCAGAACGCAAGCAAGCTTATTGATGCGGAAAGAGGCGTGGCCGGTTACAGGAACAATAAACATTTCCTGCTCCTTGGCGCCCTGTTCCTTATATTAGGCTCCGTGAGTTTTTTTGGATATAAATACATCAATAGCGGAAGCGAAAATGAAATTACGCAAAATAAACAACAGCATTTAAACAGTAACATCAGCAATGGGGAGAAAAATGAAATGCCTGAAACCGCAGGCGCTAATTTGAACGAAGCTGCAAATAACAAAACAAATAATTCCGCATCTGAAAATATGAATGAAGAAGGTGCGTCGACTGAAAAACAAGCGAACGCATCTTCGTCTGTCTCCGATGTGAAAAATACAGGAAGTGATAACCTGGTGAATGCAGCTAAAAGAAAGGGATCTAAGAGCAGTGAATTAAACTCTGCTGCAAATAGTTCCAAAATTGGAATAATTAGCAACGCAGGGATTAATAATGTAAGTGCAAAGAACAACTCCCACACTTCTTCTAAAAATAACATCTTAATTGAGAACGGTGATAAATCTTCGAAATCAGAAATTGCTGTTGATAACACTACCGTACAGGAAAACGCAGGTTCAAACATGTATGAAAATTTATTTTTGAAAACAAAAATTACCAGCATGCCTGCCCATAACTTAGACGGAGATCTTCGTAAAACCACATTCGATTTTATTAGGATATACAGGGATGATTATTTTACTCCAAGAAGAAGAAAAACAATTTATCTTGACGCTGAAGTTGGAACAGCTTACCTGCTGGGCTGGAATGCTCCGAAAGGAAAGGATGCAAAAGGATTTAATGCATATGCAGGTCTCAACCTTGGATTCCATGTCTGGAAAAAATTCAGTGGAAGCGTTGGCGCGCAGGTTTATAACATGAGCAACATACAACAGCCTTTTTATACAGCTTCGAGCGTTAGTTATGATTTCGGTTCCAATGGAACGTATACGACCATTGCTACGAACTCATTATTTTATATGGCAATTCCTGTAAAAATTAACTACGCGTTTAATAAGCGCAACAGTATTTCATTGGGAGTAAATACCGCGATGTTGTTCGGTGGGCAAAATACAGTAGAAACCTTTAACATGGCCGACGGCTTAAAATCCAATTCAAAGATCGCCCGCAATAACGGCTATTACGAAGGCACCAACGCAATTAACGTAATGATTACAGCCGGTTACAACCGTGCAATTAGCAGGAGGATAAAACTGAATGGCGAAATAATGTATGGTTTAAGCGATGTTTACAAAAACACTAGCAGCAATACAACCAGGCAAAATAATATGGGTATAAGATTAGGGTTACAGTACACGTTATTTTCCAAGTAATTTATGAAACTGCGTTATTTATATATTTTGTTCTGCCTTGCTATACTAGCTGGGTGTAAAAAACACGACCTTCCCTCAAATGAAGACAGTAACGGTGAGCCTGTGTTTTACATTAAAGGGGAAGTAAATGGCTCCCCGGTAAGTTTACAGGCAGGTGTAAATAATTACTTCATGTACTCCTCCCATTTTCAGCAGCCCAACAATGTTTATGTTTATAAAGGTGAAATGAAACAGAACGCATGCAATGGACCTTGTAATTATGGAATAGCTATCCTGATTAACGATTATAAGATTTCGCAGCCAAACGAAACCATGAAACCCGACAGTGGCTTACATACCGGCCATTACCAGTTTAACGACGGAACGTTGGATCCCGCAGGATATATGGGCTCTTTCACGCCAACCTTTACCGATCCTAATACAACCTACACCTGGACTTACAGCGATGGAATAACAGGACCCGGCACGCGTTATTTTAATGCCGGCCAAACGTATTCTGTTTGTTTGAACATGAACAGTAATGGTTGCGTTCAATCGCATACAAATGAATTCAGGGTAGGAAGTCCGCTGCAGGCCAATGTGAGCGCTACCTGCAACTGGACTGCAACTCCTACAACCTATAGTTTTACACCCTACTTAGCACTGGGCTCAAGCCAGAATGTTTCTTATAGCTGGGATTTTGCCGATGGGTCTGCTTTTTCATCTTCGGTTACGCCAGTGCATGCGTACATATATAGTACGAAATATTACCGGGCCAGGCTAAGGGTTTCTTCTGCCACCGATACCTGTTATTCATATTACCAGGTTCCTGTTTCAGTTGGCGCTCCGGTTTGTCACGCTAATTTTAACAGTGCGTTCACACCAGTTCCCAATACACTTGCGCTTTCGGCAATTACTGTGCTGGTAACGGATCCGTCGGGAAATGTTTATTCCACAGAAACAATTAATCAGCCCACAGGAAATAAAATTGAAATTCTTTCAGTAGAAAATTATAAAAATAACGCGCAGAACGAACCCACTAAAAAAGTGAAAATAAAATTCAACTGCGTGGTTAAAAATGCTTCAGGAACTCTGAATGTAACAAACGGCGAGGCGGTTATCGCGGTTTCTTATAAGTAACGCTTTTGAGAAAATAGAGCCACAGATTTCACAGATTACACGAATCAGAGTGGTTGACTCTGCGTGCTCTTTGCCTCAGCGGGAAATAATTTAAGTCACTAATCCCTTCACGCTTTTCAACCAGCCGGTAATACTGTAACGATTTGCGGTACTTATCCGTACTTCATGCTCTATGCTGCTTTCAAAAAGAACCAGTGTTCCCGCTTTTGGTTCAACGGTGATATTTTTTTCTTCTGTATAAATAACAAGTTCACCTCCGTCGCTTTCCTTCCAGTTTTTATTCAGATAAATAATCGCGGAAATTTTACGCGCATCATCGGAGTTGAAAATATCCTTATGTCTTTTGTAAAAAGTGCCCGGTTCATATTTCGCGAAATGAAATTCAGAACTGTTCAAGCCCAGGAAACACCTGCGATTCAGCGCTACCGACAGTGTTTCTATCCTGTAAAAAAAAACTTCATCAATAATTTCATCGGTGCCTTTGTTAAGCCACAGGATCTTATCGCTTCTTATGTCTTTTATGCGGGTGTATTCCTTATTCTTTCCTATTCCTGCCTCTTTAAACAAGTCTTCGTTTTTCTGAAACACCGATAATAAAGCATCTACCTCCTGCCCGCTAAAAAAAGCTTCCGATACTTCAAACCCTTTCGAATATATTGATTCCGCCAGCGCATCGATTTTAGAATTCATGGTTCAAAGTTATAAAGAACATTTATCTTTGCGCATTCTTTCATGAAAGCTCTTTTTAAGGATATACATACAAAAGAAACCATTCATTTGGCCTGGCCCATTGTTATCACGCAGGTAGGACACATTATCACCGGCATGGTGGATAATATTTTTCTGGGGAGAATTGGAGCGGCAGAGCAGGCAGCGGGAATCTTATCCAACAATTTATATGTTCTTATTCTCGTGTTTGGAATTGGCGTGAGCTATGCCTCTACACCTCTGGTATCGGGTGCCCATGAAAATAAAGATGTATATAAAAAAGCCGCATTATTTAAGAATTCCCTATACATGAATTTTTTTGTCGCGGCCTTTTGTTTCCTTGTGTTGTTTGCGAGTTCGGGCGCATTAAAACACATGCGGCAGCCCGCTGAGGTAATAGATCTTGCTTTACCGTTTTACGATGTGCTTATATTTTCAATCATACCTGTTTCTTTATTTTTCACGTGCAAGCAATATTGCGAAGGCTTAAGCAATACCCGCACCGCGCTTGTGATAAGCGTTCTTGGAAATCTGCTTAATTGCCTTTTAAATTATTGGTTGATTTATGGCAAATGCGGATTACCAGAAATGGGTTACATGGGCTCGGCATGGGCCACGTTTATTGCGCGCGTTTTTATGGGAGTGTTGTTTTTGATCGTGATTTTCAGATCTTCCGCTACAAATGAAATAGCAAAGTTTTATAAGAAGGTGAAAGTAAACTGGACAGGGTTAAAAGAGCTCGCTAAAATCGGAATTAATTCAGGACTGCAATTTACCTTTGAGGTGGCTGCCTTTGTGGTAGCGGGTTTAATGGCGGGTAGTTTTGGAAAAGAACAGATAGATGCACATGGCATTTCGATGAGCCTCGCCGCTTTTACCTATATGTTCGGAAGCGGCATCAGCAGTGCGGCAACAATCCGCATAGGAATTTTCAGCGCGCAGGGCGATTGGGAAAATATAAAAAGAGCGGGTTTTTCTGCTATAAAACTGGTAATGCTTATCATGGGCTCTTTTGGTATTGTGTTTCTAATTTTAAGAACTGTTTTGCCTTTGGGCTTTACCGATAATATAGAAATCATTGTTTTGTCTTCTAATCTGTTGATCATCGCTGCTCTCTTTCAGCTCTTTGACGGCTTACAGGTAACGGTTATTGGTATTCTTCGCGGGCTTGAAGACGTGAAAGCACCAACGGTTATTACTCTTATTTGTTACTGGCTGATTGCTTTGCCGCTGGCGTATTTTTTAGCGTTCAACCTGAAAATGGAAACGGTAGGAATCTGGATTGCACTATTGATCAGTCTTATTATTGTTGCAGTAAGTTTGTTTTTAAGATTCAGGCATCTCTTAAAAAAGAATGGGGTGTAATTTGTTGTGTTCTTTAAGACAGAAGAGAACCATAATGCCATTATGATGATTTCGATAATTTCCTCGGAGAGAAATCTTTAGCCACAGATACCTCTTCCGGCGAAATCCAGACGAAGTGTCTGGATACCAACACCGGAAGAGTTATGAAAATGATGGTGGAGGAGAGAAATCTATAGCCGCGTTTTGCTATTTTTTTTCTTTGGAATTTTATAGCCGATTTTTTTGCGGGGTGTGGAACTGTTTTTCTTTTCAATTAATTCATCCACGTACTGAAAAACGACCTCAATGTTTTTTGTGTTATTATCTGTTTTCTTTTCAAGTTTTTCTATCGCGAGGCGTAAGTCTGTGTTTTCCGTGATTAATTGTCGGAAACGGATAAAAATTCGCATTATTTTTATGTTAACATCAATTGCTTTATCACTTGTTAAAACGCTGGAAAGCATCAAAACGCCATGCTCTGTAAATACATACGGGATTTTTCGGGTTCCACCATGACTTGATGTCGCAAATTGTGACCTCCAATTCACAAAGCAAAGATAAACAAATCTAAAACTATCCAAATTATCAGGGAGTTACGCAAAGGAGAGCTAAGGTTGGATTAGGTTCTTTTAGACGCATTTTGGCGTTTTTTGTTACCCAGTTGTTACTCGGCATTTTTCAAAGGGTTCATGAAGGTTCAAATACCGAATGAAGCCCCTTTTAGCTTTCTATAATTGCAGGCTGAAAGGGGAAATTATTAACCCTTTAAAAACAAAATGCAATGGGAGTAAAATTAAGAGAAAAGAAAATGGCTGATGGCAGAATATCCTTTTACTTGGATATTTACCACAACAAAAGACGTTGGTATGAATTTTTAAATATTCATATCAGCAAAAACAAACCGGGCGAAGAGGACAAAGCAAAAAAACTTCTTGCCAAAGAAATAAAAATAAAACGCGAGAACGAACTCATTGTTCAAGACAACGGACTTATTGACAAATCAAGGCGCAAAGCAGATTTTGTTTCGTGGTTTGAAGCCTACATGAACGGAAAAAAAGCAAACTACAAAAACAATCTTAAAACCTTCAAACACCTTGTTCGCTACATGGATGGTAAAACTTTACCATTTCAAACCATCACACCAGACTGGCTAAAAGACTGGAGCAATTATCTTTTAGGCAAAGTGAGTAACAACTGCACAATGGATTATAACAAGAATTTATTTACCGCATTTGAAGAAGCAGTACGCAAGGGAATAATTTTTGTAAATCCTTTCCGCAAAATACCACGCCACGAAAGATTAAAACTAAAACCCGTTTACAGAAACGCTTGGACGCTTGATGAACTTGTGCATCTAATGCAAACGCCTTGCAAAATAGAACCGCAATACAAGCAAGCCTATTTATTTTCTTGCTTTACGGGACTGAGGTGGAGTGATGTTAATCCTTTGCAGTGGAAAGAAATAATTACAAAGACCATTGACGGGAATGAAGAATGGTTCATTTATTTTGAGCAAGAGAAAACAGAAGACATAGAATACCTGCCTTTGTCCGATCAAGCCGTTCAAATTTTAAAACAGCAAAAGCAAGAACAAAAAGAAAATAAGGAAATAACTCCTTTTGTATTTCCACGAGTAAAAGAAACCGATGAAGAAAATAGTAAGGTTTATAAAAAAGTGTATTATAAATTAAAGCAATGGGCGAAAGCCGCAGGGTATGATGAAAAACGGATGCACTTTCATACAGGGCGGCATACCTTCGCTACAAATGTGTTGGAAAATAGCCCTGACGGCGATTTGTGGACGGTGTCAAAGCTTTTAGGCCACAAAAGCATAAGTGCTACTCAAATTTATGCACACGTGCGCGACAGCAAGAAAAAAGCGGCTGTAAAGGGACTCCCGATGCTGAACTTCAAAATACCGCAAGCTGTTGCCTAATAATGGGTAAATATGGCAATGTAAGCCTTGTCATTCGGCAGGGCTTTTATAATTAAAAAAGGCCAAAAAGAGTATCTTTAACAATATGAAAAATATTGATTTCAATATAAACCTCAATCATCTTTCGACATGGGAGATCATCCGCTATCCTGAAACCTACGAGGAATATCGGAAAGCAGTAGTTGCTATGCTTAGTCTTAAGGATGAGGTTGTGTTTGAGGAGGAAATAAAGGAGGAATACCAAGATGATTTTCTGGTTAAGAGTTTTGTCAAACAAGGCAAACCATTATTGGAGGCTATATTTGAAACTACACCGGAAAAGTTTGTTAGTGCAGGTAGAAGGCCAAAGAAAACGGGCGATAAAAAACTGTTTCAGGCATGGTTTGATATTGGGAGATCAGGTAGAATCATAATGCGCGATGATTTTTTATATGATTTGTTTTTTGTCTATAATATTCGCCACGTGGACATCTTGAAGATAGATTCTCTTTTGGATTTCTTTCTTGAAGGAGATTACGACAGTAATATTCGGGAATTTACCCGCTTTCTAAAATTAGCTCTTCGCAAACATGGTAAAAAACTGATGCAGGCCGATCAGGTTGAAACTGTAAACGAGTGGATTTCTGAAAAGGAGAAGGAACAAAGTCTGTCTGGAATGGAGGCCGCAAAAACAAAAGGCAAAGTAAAGCGTGAGCGTGATGATAGTGTAACAAAACTGAATCAAGAGCAAACAGCCCTTCTTATTCATTTCCTACAAGCAGGTAAAATCATTCTGAAAGATGAAAACCTTAATAATAAAGACGCAGGTCATGCCTTTTCAATTCTGACCGGATACAGTGCAGATAGTTTACGGCAAAATCTAAGTAAAACAGAACTGCAACGAATTTCCACCCCGAAAAATATTTCTATTATAGCAAACGCTTTTACAAACCTGCAATTGCTGATTAACAAGGAGATAAAAGACAAGAAATAGGTTCTCTACCTTCCTGAACCCTCAAGAATCGAACAAAATCCAAAATAGGGGGCAAAATTTGCATACGGAAACTAAAAGACCGTATGCAAAAATGAGTACACAATTCTTAACCAACCTCTCCGAACAGGAATTCAAGGAATTTCTGAAGGATGCGCTAAAGGAAATCCTATCCGAACAACTGGGCGCAGTAAAAAATCAGTTACCGGATATTCTGAACATCAAGGAGGCCTCTGAATTTTTGAAGCTGAAAATTACCACGCTTTACGAAAAGACCTCGCGTAAACAAATCCCGCATTTTAAAAAAGGAAACAAATTGTATTTCTATTTATCGGAATTACAAAACTGGATCAAGCAGGGGAAAGTAAAAACGCGCGAAGAAATCGAGAGCGAAGCAGTAACCTATACGCTTAACAACCAT